>JALOAS010000017.1 GCA_023228705.1 Ottowia sp.
GCGCGGACGCTCAGGATGAGCCCGTTGCGCCCCGTCACGACGACGCGCTGGCCGCGCACCAGCGGCTCGGCCGATTCGGCCTGCCAGCGCTCGCCATGCACGTGCACCAGCCCGCGGCCTTCAAAATCGCCCACCACCTCGGCCACGGCACCCAGCATTTCCTCGCTGCCGCTGACCACGGGGTGCCTGTGCGAGCGTATTGCCAGCCACAGGATGCCGCCAATGATGCCGACGCCGGCAATCGCAATGCCGACGACGGTCGGCAGTGCAACGTCCCAGGCGGGCGTGCCGGTGCGCATGAGGATGACCGCACCAATGATGAACGACAGCACCCCGCCTATGGCCAGGACGCCAAAGGCCGGCACGAAGGCTTCAGACACCATCAATACCACGCCCAGGAGCATGAGTCCCAGGCCGGCGAAATTCACGGGCAGGAGCTGGAACGCATAAAGTGCCAGCAGCAGGCAGATTGCGCCCACCACGCCGGGCAGGATGGCGCCCGGGTTCGAGCCCTCCATGACCAGCCCGCCCAGCCCCAGTATCAGCAGCACCAGCGCCACCGAGGGGTTGGCAATGACGCTGAGGAACTGGCTGCGCAAGCCGGGCGTGATCTGCTCGATTTGTGCGTGCTGCGTGTGCAGCGTGCGGCTGCCAGCTGCGGTCTGCACCTCGCGGCCGTCCAGCTCGGCCAGCAACTCGGTGCGGTTGCGTGCAATCAGGTCAATGACGTTTTCGTCCAGCGCTTCCGCCGCTGAAATGCTCACCGCCTCGCGCACCGCCTTCTCGGCCCAGTCCGCGTTGCGGCCACGCTGCTCGGCCAGCGCGCGGATGTGCGCCACCGCATCGTTGATCGCCTTGCGCATCTCCGCGCTGCCACCGGGCACCGGTACCGGTTTGGCGGCCTGCTTGCCCTTTGTCTCGTTCTTGCCGTCCTCGTCCTCGTCCTGCTTGCCGGGCGGCCAGGAGGGCCCGCCATCCTCGCCGCCGCCTATCAGCGACACTGGCGTGGCCGCGCCCACGTTGGTCGCTGGCGCCATGGCGGCCACGTGGCTGGCGTAGAGGATGTACGTGCCGGCGCTGGCCGCGCGCGCGCCCTGCGGCGCCACGTAGGTCACCACCGGCACCGGCGAATTGAGGATGGCGCGGATGATGTCACGCATGGCCGTGACCAGGCCCCCGGGCGTGTCCATCTCCAGCAGCACCAGCTCGGCGTCGCGCTCCTGCGCCTCTTCTATGCCGCGCACGAGGTAGTCGGCGCTGGCCGGGCTCACGGCGCCGTCCAGCGTGAGCACAATCACCAGCGGCCGGCCGTTGTCTCCGTTGCCGTCTTCCTGCGCCTGCGCCAGCGGCGCGGCAACCAGGCCCGCCATAAGTAACAGCAGCCAGGCTGCAACCAGCCAGCCCGCCTGCGCCATGCGCGCAAGCAGGGCATGGCTTCTTGTGGCGGCTGGAACGAAGTATGGGCGAATCACGGGGACACTTGAAAAGTCTTGGTGCAAGGTCACTTTACAGTAGTTTGCGTCCCGACGTTGCTTGTGGCAGATGGCATGGCGTACAGGCGCAGGGCGAGCGCCGTGGCAGTGTCAGGGTGCGGCAGGATCTGCGGTTCTGATCCGTAGGCACTCGCGCGCACGCAGCCGCGCCTGCTTGGGGTTGGGCTCTGCGCTTTCTTCTGGCCGGCAGCGTGCCTGCGCCAGTTCACAGCAACCGCCAGCGCGTGACGCACGCTGTGATCGAATGCGGCGCGGAATGCATCGTCGTGAGCGTGCAGCTTGTACAGTCCGCTGTCACCAGCAAAAACGCCATCGCATGACGATGGCGCAAATACTGGCGTGGTGGAGAGGATGGGGATCGAACCCACGACCTCCGCATTGCGAACGCGGCGCTCTCCCAGCTGAGCTACCCCCCCACGCAGAACTGGGTATTTTAGCGGATTGCCGGGCGCCTGTGGCGCAAGCGGCAGCCAGATGGCGGGGGGCCGGGTGAATCAGGCCGGTGGCAGCAGGCGCAGCCAGTAATAGAGCGCCAGCAGCGCGGCCAGCAGCACGGGTGGCGTCAGCAGCAGGCCGATTCTCATGTACTGGCCCCAGCCTATCTTCTGGCCCTTGCCCGCCAGCACGTGCAGCCACAGCAGGGTGGCCAGGCTGCCTATGGGCGTGAACTTGGGGCCCAGGTCGTTGTCGATGACGTTGGCGTAGATCATGAGCTCGCGCGTGGCGGCAGGCACCTGCGCCTGGTCTATGGCGAGCGCGCCGAGCAGCGTGGCGGGCATGTTGTTCATGACCGACGCCACGAGCGCAGCAAGGATGCCGGTGCCAACGGTGGCGACGAGCTGGCCCTGCGCTGCGAGCCCGTGCAGGGCGCGGACGCCCAGCCCGGTCAGGCCGGCCTTGCCCAGGCCGTAGACAACCAGGTACATGCCGAGCGAAAACAGCACGATCTGCCAGGGCGCGTCACGCAGGACGCGGGCGATGGGGACGACGGCGCGGCGCCCGCGCTGGCCCCAGCGGCCGGCGATGGCCAGCAGGGCCAGCGCAGCAGCCCCGGTGACGGCCGAGATGGGCACGTGCATGGGCGCGGTGACAAAGTAGGCCGCCAGCAGCGCGGCCAGCAGGGGGAACGCGGCGGCAAAGACCTGATGGTCCCTGATGGCGGACGCCGGGTCGCGCACGGCGTGCAGATCGTAAGACCGGGGAGTCTGGTGGCCAAACGCCAGCCACAGCACGATGAGCGCGGCGGCCAGCGACACCAGGTTGACCGGCAGCATGACGGCGGCATAGCGCGCAAAGCCGATGCCGAAGTAGTTGGCGCTGACGATGTTGACCAGGTTGGAGATGACCAGCGGCAGGCTGGTGACGTCGGCAATGAAGCCGGTGGCGATGGTGAACGCCAGCGCCGCCTGCGGCTTGAAGTTCAGGCGCAGCAGGATGGCGAGCACGATGGGCGTGAGCAGCAGGGCGGCGCCATCGTTGGCAAAGAAGGCGGCGATGAGCGCACCGAGCACGATGACCAGCGGGAACAGCGCGCGCCCGTTGCCGCGGGCCAGCCGCGCCACGTGCTGTGCGGCCCAGGCAAAGAAGCCGGCCTCGTCAAGGATGAGCGAGATGACGATGAGCGCAACAAAGGTAAACGTGGCGTCCCAGACGATGTCCCAGACCACGGCGACATCGGGCCACTGCACGATGCCGGTGGCCAGCGCCACGGCAGCACCGCCCAGCGCGCTCCAGCCTATGCCCAGGCCGCGGGGTTGCCAGACGACCAGCGTCAGCGTGGCGCCAAACAGGAGCAGGGCGAGCATGCAGGGGGCGTTTTCTGTGGGTGTTGTTGCCTGACTCGGCCTGTGTCCCGGCCGGGTGCGCGGTATTTTTTTCACAAGCCCACGTCAGCCATTGCCAAGTGGCGCGGGGCGGCGTATCGTGTGGTACCCGTCTGTATGCCAAAGGCAAGGAGCCGATCATGAAAGGCGTAGAGCAAAAGCGCGACTCAAAGAAGAAGCCGCAGAAGTCACTGAAGGAAAAGCGTGCCGAGAAGCACGCCAAGAAGAGCGATCGCGACGCATCCTGAACCATGAATCACCGGCGCGCCGTGCTGCGGCGGTGAGCGGCTACATCAGCACGTGCTCCGCTGCGTTGACGCCGCCCAGGATCACGTAGTTGACCTTGCGGATGTCTTCCAGCCTGACGCCGCCGGCGTAGCTGATCGAACTTTGCAGGTCCTGCTCCATCTCGACCAGCGTATCCGCCAGCCGGCCCTTGATGGGCTCCAGGATGCGCTTGCCCTCGACATGGCGGTATTCGCCCTTGTTGAAGTCGCTGGCCGAGCCGTAGTACTCCTTGTAGAGTTCGCCGTCCACTTCAACCGTGGCGCCTGGCGACTCCTCGTGACCGGCAAAGAGCGCGCCTATCATGACCATGGCCGCGCCAAAGCGGATGCTCTTGGCGATGTCGCCGTGGCTGCGGATGCCGCCGTCGGCAACGATGGGCTTGCTCGCCACGCGCGAGCACCACTTCAGCGCCGACAGCTGCCAGCCGCCGGTGCCAAAGCCGGTCTTGAGCTTGGTGATGCAGACCTTGCCGGGTCCCACGCCCACCTTGGTCGCGTCCGCGCCCCAGTTCTCCAGATCGATGACGGCTTCGGGCGTGGCCACGTTGCCGGCAATGACAAAGGCCGACGGCAGCGTTTTCTTGATGTGCGCGATCATCTCGCGCACGGTGTCGGAATGCCCGTGCGCGATGTCTATGGTGATGTAGTCCGGCGTCAGGCCCTGGCGGGCCAGCTCGTCAACGGTCGCGTAGTCGGCATCCTTGACGCCGACCGAGATGCTGGCAAACAGGTCGCGCCGCTTCATGTCGCGCACGAAGGCGGCGGTGTCCAGGTCAAAGCGGTGCATGACATAGAAGTAGCCATGCTCGGCCAGCCAGACGCACAGCGCCTCGTCAACCACCGTTTTCATGTTGGCCGGCACCACCGGCAGCTTGAACTTGCGGCCACCAAACTGCGTGCTGGCATCGCACTGGCTGCGGCTGGCCACGCGACACTTGCGCGGCAGCAGCAGGACGTGGTCGTAGTCGAAGATTTGCATGGCTTCCAAGCTCCGGAATGGATCCGCCGCCGGGGCGGTCGAAACAAGGGGCGCTTGGCTGGATGCCGGTTTTCTTGCAGCCGCAAAAAACCGGGCCAGAAAACCTGGGCCCGGTAATTGATTGTACGTTGTTGCGTGCGGCCAGGATGCCGCGCCGGCATCAAGGGACCTGATCCGGTGGTGGGCCGGGCCTGGCCAACTCGCGCAAGTAGCCCATGACGGCGGTGCGGGCCTCCCGACGCAGGCGGTCGTGGTCCGGGCCGTCGGCCGACTGCAGGTGCGCGTGCACGAACAGCCCGTACACGATGGTCTGGCACACGCGCGCAGCGTCTTGCAGCGGAAAGTCGGGCTTGAGGTCGCTGGCGTGGTTCAGGGCGGCGGCCCACGCATCGATGAAGCGCTGGTACATCTGCCGGTACGCGGCCAGTCCCGAGAAATGACGCTCCAGCAGATAGTGGGCGGCCCAGTCGCGGGGCCGTGCCCGGTGCGCCTGCAGCAGCGCATCTATGGCAGCGGCGGCAATGTCTGCCATGGACTGTCCGGTCCCGGCTTCCGTGGCTTGACGCAGCACGACCAGCAACTGCTTGGAGCGCAGGTGCAGGCTTACGCGCGCCAGGTCCTCCTTGCTGGAGAAGTAATCGTAGAAGCTGCCCAGCGCCGTGCCGGCCACCAGAGTGACCTCGCGCACGGTCACCGCATCCCAGCCGCGCTCGACCAAAACCTGAACAAAGGCCTGGCGCAGGGCCTTTTCCGTTTGCCGGGCGCGGGATTGCTGCGGGCGCCGGCGCTGGCCTGCAGCCGCAGGCGAAGGCGTGGATTTCATGACTGTGCGAATCCGAACATCTGGCCCGTCCATTCTGCGTAAACTGGAGGGTAAGCAAGCAGGGAGGGCAGGATGAACATATCGATAGACGAGGCACGGCGAGTTCTTCAGGCCCAGCCCTTCAGCCGCCTGCTGGAAGCCAGACTGACGGAATTTTCAGATACAGCGACAGAGCTGCGCATTCCCATCCGCGAACACGTCAAACAACAAAATGGTTTTGTGCACGGGGGCGTCGTGTCTTACGCCGCCGACAACGCACTCACATTTGCCGGGGGTGTTGTGCTGGGTCCGTTGGTCGTGACTTCCGAATACAAGATCAATTATCTGCGCCCGGCGATCGGGGACTGGCTCATTGCTCGCGCCCGGGCAGTATATGCGGGCCAGCGTCAGGCGGCTTGCCGTGCTGAAGTCTTTACCCGCTCGGGCGACGAGGAGACCCTGTGCGCGCTGGCGCAGGGCACCATATCTCGCGTGGGCCAGCCGCCGGGCGCGGCAGGAAGCCCAGGCGGGAGTCGTTCATGAACCGTTGCGTTTACAGGAGAAAATCATGACAGGCGTACATCCAGACAATCAAGTACCCCAACTTCAGGACTACAACGTCTATACCAGCGACCCGGCGCTGCAGCGCGAGGTGGCGCGCGGCGGCGGTCAGTGGCGCGATGCCGAGCTGGTGCAGCAGGGCGCGGAATACGGTTCTGCCGACACGCTGCAGGCAGCCACCGACGCCAACCATTACCTGCCCGAGCTGCACGCGTTCTCGGCTACCGGCGCGCGCATCGACCAGGTGCAGTTCCACCCGGCCTGGCACAAGATGATGGCCATGGCACGGCGCAACGGCAATGCCGGCCTGCCGTTTTTCGAGCCGCGCAAAGGCGCCTGGTCGGCCTGGGCGGCGTCGCTGTACATGCACTGCCAGATAGAGTCCGGCTCCTCGTGCCCGACCACCATGACGCGCGCCTGCGTGCCGGTGCTGCAGCAAAATGCCGCGCTGTGGCAGGTGCTGCAGCCGCTGCTGGCGTCGACGGAGTACGATGCGCGCGACATACCGCTGGCCGACAAGAAGTCGATCACCGTGGGCATGGGCATGACCGAGAAGCAGGGCGGCAGCGACCTGCGCACCAACACCACGCGCGCCGTGCCGCACGGCGAAGGCGACTGGGGACAGGAATTCCTGCTGACCGGGCACAAGTGGTTTTTCTCGGCGCCCATGTGCGACGGCCACCTGGTGCTGGCCAGGACCGACGAGCACGGCATCAGCTGCTTTTTCGTGCCGCGCTGGCGGCCCGACGGCAGCAAGAATCCGGTGCACATCCTGCGCCTGAAGGACAAGGTGGGCGACCGCTCCAACAGCAGCAGCGAAGTCGAGTTCCACGACGCCTGGGGCGTGCTGGTGGGCGAGGAGGGGCGCGGCATACGCACCATCATCGGCATGGCCGCGCACACGCGGCTGGACTGCGCCGTCTCCAGCGCCGGTTTCATGCGCCAGGGCTTCGTGCAGGCGCTGCACTACGCGCGAGAGCGGCATGCTTTTGGCAAGGCGCTGGCCGACCAGCCCATGATGACGGCGCTGCTGGCCGACATGGCACTGGAGTCCGAAGCGGCCATGCTGCTGGCGCTGGACCTGGCCGCGCGCTTTGGCTCGGACGCCGAGCTGGACCGCGCCTGGTGCCGCTTCATGACGCCGCTGGCCAAGTTCTGGAACTGCAAGCGCGCTGTCGGCTTCATGGGCGAGGCCATGGAGGTGTTTGGCGGCAACGGCTACGTGGAAACGGTGTCCATAGGGCGCCTGTTCCGGCAGGCGCCGGTCAACTCCATCTGGGAGGGCTCGGGCAACGTCATGGGCCTGGACCTGCTGCGCGCGGTCGCGCGCAATCCGGAGCACATGCAGCTGATCCTGGACGACCTGCAGCAGACCGCCTCGCAGGACAAGACCGTGTCCGCCCAGTTGCAGGGGCTGCGCGACATGGTGCAGCTGCCGCCGGCTGAGCTGGAGCGCCAAGGTCGGCGTTTTACGCAGAAGCTGGCGCTGGCGCTGCAGGCCTGCCTCATGCTGCGCCATGCCAGCGCCGAGGCGGCCAGCGCCTTCATCGCCAGCCGCTACGACCCGGACTGGGGCCCGGTGACGGGCATCACCTGCGGCACCGACGATGCGGCACGTTTGCTGCAGGCCGCTTGGGCCGACTGAAGCGCGCGCCGCGACGCCAGATTTCCCGCAAACCACAAAACAAAACGTTGACCCGCAAGGAGCCACACCATGGACTTCGTATCCATCATCGACGAATACGCGCGCACGCAGCCCGAGCAGGTGGCGCTGCGCGCCGCCGGCCAGGACTGGACCTATGCCGAGCTGGCGCAAACCAGCCGCCAAGCCGCCGCCGTGCTGCATGCGCAGGGCGTGGTCGCCGGCGACCACGTGGCGCTGTGGGCGCTGAACACGCCGGGCTTTGTGTTTGCGCTCTTTGGTGCGTGGCGGCTGGGTGCGGCGGTGGTGCCGGTCAACCACAAGCTGCAGGCGCCGGAAGTGGCGTACATCCTGCAGCATGCCGCCGTCAGGCTGTGCCTGGTCGATGGCAGCCTGGCCGGGCTGGTGGACCGCATCGACACCGTTACCCGCTGGCTCAGCCTGGACAGCACGGCTGCCGGAATGGACTGCTTTGACGAGTTGCTGGCGCAGGCCGGGCCGCACACGGACGACAGCGCTGCACCGGGCGAGCAGACGCTGGCCGAGATCCTGTACACCTCGGGTACCACGGGCAAGCCCAAGGGCTGCCTGCACAGCCATGGCAACCTGTTTCATACGGCGCTGTGTGCGGCGGTGTCCACGTCGCTGACCTGGCAGGACCGGACGCTGATCGCCATGCCCATCTGGCATTCCTCACCGCTCAACAACTGGACGCTGGGCACGCTGCTGGTGGGTGGCACGGTTGTCCTGCAGCGCGAGTACGCGCCGCAGGCTTTCATTGAAACGCTGGCCGCCGAGCGCATCACCTTTGCCTTTGCCGCGCCGATTGCGCTGCTGGCGCCGCTGCAAATGGTGCCCAACCTGGCCGATTACGATTTGAGCGCCATGCGCCTCTTCACTTACGGCGGCGGGCCGCTGGGCGCCGACATGGCGCGCAAGCTGGTGGCCGGCTACGGCACCGACCGCTTCATGCAGGTCTACGGCATGACCGAGTCGGGGCCGCTGGGCTCGGTGCTGTTCCCGGAAGAAGCCATCGCCAAGGCCGGATCCATAGGCCGGCGCGGCACCGTGGGCGTGCAGTTGCAGGTGCGGCGCGCCGACGACAGCCTGTGCACCGCCGGCGAAGTGGGCGAGATCCACATGAAGTCGGCCGGCATGATGCAGGGCTACCTGGATGATGCCGAGGCCACCGCTGCCGCCTTTGACGCCGACGGCTGGTACCGCAGCGGCGACATGGCGCGAGTGGACGAGGACGGCTATCTGTACATCGTCGACCGCAAGAACGACATGATCGTCACCGGCGGCGAGAATGTCTACTCCAGGGAGGTGGAGGACGTGCTGTCGGCGTACCCGGACATCGCCGACGTGGCCGTCATCGGTCGCCCGCATCCCGAGTGGGGCGAGACCGTCACCGCTTTCGTGCAGCTCAAGCCGGACTGCACGCTGGACGAGGACGCCATCCGTGCCTTTGCCGAAGCGCGGCTGGCACGTTACAAGATTCCGCGCATATGGCAGGTGCGCGAGACCCTGCCGCGCACGGCCAGCGGCAAGCTGCTCAAGCACAAACTGCGCGCGCAAATCGCAGGCAACTGACTTCTTACAATGGAGCGATGACCGCTCCTGCGCCCACCGCCGACCTGCCGCTGCTGCATGGCCTGAATCCCGAGCAACGTGCCGCAGTCACGCTGCCGGCCGAGCACGCGCTGATCCTGGCGGGTGCCGGCTCGGGCAAGACGCGCGTGCTGACCACGCGCATGGCCTGGCTGCTGCAGACCGGACAGGTCTCGCCCGGCGGCATCCTGGCGGTCACCTTCACCAACAAGGCGGCGCGCGAGATGTTGACGCGCATCTCGGCGCTGCTGCCGCTGAACGTGCGCGGCATGTGGATAGGCACCTTCCACGGACTGGCGCACCGGCTGCTGCGCCGGCACTGGCAGGCGGCCAACCTGCCGCAGACGTTCCAGATCCTGGATACGCAGGACCAGCTCTCGGCGATCAAGCGGCTGTGCAAGCAATACGACATAGACCGTGATGACTACCCGCCGCGGCAACTGCAATGGTTCATCTCCGGCTGCAAGGAGCGCGGCGAGCGGCCCCAGGCGGTGGCGGCCAACGACCCGCAGACACGGCGCAAGGTGGAGATCTACCAGCTCTACGAGGCGCAGTGCCAGCGCGAGGGCGTGGTCGACTTTGGCGAGCTCATGCTGCGCAGCTTCGAGCTGCTGCAGGGCAACGAAGCGCTGCGCATGCACTACCGGCACCGCTTCCGGCATGTCCTGATCGACGAGTTCCAGGACACCAACCGGCTGCAGTACGCCTGGATCAAGATGATCGTGGGCCTGCCGGGCGAAGGCGGTGGCGCGATCCTGGCCGTGGGCGACGACGACCAGAGCATCTACGCGTTCCGGGGCGCGCGCGTGGCCAACATGCGCGATTTCGTGCGCGAGTTTGACGTGCAGCGGCAGATCAAGCTGGAGCAGAACTACCGCAGCGACTCCAACATCCTGGACGCGGCCAACGCGCTGATTGCCCACAACGAGGGGCGCCTGGGCAAGAACCTGCGCACCGAGCGCGCCGCCGGCGAGCCGGTGCGCGTGTACGAGGCCGAGAGCGATTTTGTCGAGGCGCGCTGGGTCGTGGAAGAGCTGCAGCAGCTGGTGCGAGAGCAGGGGCTGCGGCGGCGCGAGCTGGCGGTGCTGTACCGCAGCAATGCGCAAAGCCGGGTGCTGGAGTCGGCGCTGTTCAACGCCGGCGTGCCGTACCGTGTGTACGGCGGCCTGCGCTTTTTCGAGCGTGCCGAGATCAAGCACGCGCTGGCCTACCTGCGTCTGCTTGAGAACCCCGATGACGACACCAGTTTTTTGCGTGTGGCCAATTTTCCGCCGCGCGGCGTGGGCGCACGCACGCTGGAGGCGCTGCAGGATGCTGCACGCGCCGCCGGCACGTCGCTGCACCAGGCGACGACGGCGCTGGACGGACGCGCCGGCGCCAAGGTGGGCGCGTTTGTTGCCAGCATTGATGTGATGCGCGAACAGACGGGCGGTTGCACGCTGCGTGAAATCATCCAGATCATGCTGGAGGCCAGCGGCCTGCTTGACCATTACCGCCAGCAGCGCGAAGGGCAGGACCGCGTGGAGAACCTGCACGAGCTGGTGAACGCGGCCGAGAGCTTTGTCACCGCCGAAGGCTTTGGCCGCGATGCCGTGGCGCTGCCCTCACCCCGGCCCTCTCCCGCAAGCGGGAGAGGGAGCGAGCAAATCCCGCGCCATTCTGGAGAGATCGGGCAACCCCCTCTCCCCGGCGGGGAGAGGGCCGGGGTGAGGGATGACACCGGCGAGACCATGAGCCCGCTGGCCGCGTTCCTCACGCACGCGGCGCTGGAGGCCGGCGACAACCAGGCCCAGGCCGGGCAGGACGCGGTGCAGCTCATGACCGTGCACGCGAGCAAGGGACTGGAGTTTGACGCCGTCTTCATCACGGGGCTGGAAGAGGGCCTGTTTCCACACGAGAACGCGCTCAGCGACGAGCAGGGGCTGGAGGAGGAGCGGCGCCTGATGTACGTGGCGATCACGCGGGCGCGCCAGCGCCTGTACCTGAGCCGTGCGCAGACGCGCATGCTGCATGGCCAGACCCGATACCACGTTCCCAGCCGCTTCCTGGCCGAGCTGCCGGAGCGCACGCTGAAGTGGATCACGCCGCGCGGCGCTGCCTTTGGCCGGACCCGAACGCCGGATGCACCCGTCCCGGACTGGGTTGCAAGCCGCCGGCTGCGCACCGGCGGCAGCGCGCAGGATGCGGCGGGCGGATCCGAATCCGGGCAGGCGCAGGCGATTGCCGCCGGCATGACCGTGTTTCACAACAAGTTTGGCGAAGGGCGCGTGCGCGCGGTGGAAGGCAGTGGTGCCGGCGCGCGTGCGCAAGTGGCGTTCCGGCGCCACGGCGTCAAGTGGCTGGCGCTGTCGGTGGCCAAGCTCACCGTGGTCGAGTAAAGGGATGAGGCCGAGCATTGCTGCGGGCCGGCTGCTCACGGCAAGCTGGTGCCTGTGGCCGCTGCTGATCGTTTTTCTGCTGGCGCCGGTGGTGCAGGCGCAGCCGTGGGCAGCCGAGTTCGAGCAGCAACTGGTGGCATGGCAGGCGCAGCTGGACGCCGCAACCGACGAGCTGGACCACGACTTTGCCGACACCGATCCGGCGCTTGCGCAAAACCAGCTGCAGCAGGTGCTGCGCCAGGTGCGATTGGCCGAGCAAAACATTGCCCAACAGATACAGGCCGAACAAAAGCGGCTGGATACGCTGGGTGAGCCGCCTGCTGAAGGCGAGCCGGCCGAGGATCCGCTGCTGGCGCAGTTGCGCGACGATCTGAACAGGCAGTTGTCGGAGGCCCGCGCCTATGAAAAGCGCATGGAGCTGGTGCGCACGCGTGCCCAGACGCTGCTGACCGACATCGCGAGCTGGCAGCGCAAGCAGATGCGCGATGTCGTGTTGCTGCGCAACCCGCCGCCGCTGACTGCGGCCATCTGGCGTCAGGCGGGCCGCGACGGGTTGACGTTCGTGCGCGAAGTCATCAAATTGCCCAGCGCCTGGTGGCATGACTACGTGCTGGGGCACGGCAACCGTCGCCACCTGTGGTGGCTGCTGGCGTTGCCGCTGGCTGGTTTCTTGATTGCCTGGCCGTTGCGCTACTGGATACTGCGGCGCTATGGCCGCAACCCCGACGAGTTGGAGCCGACCTACGCACGGCGCATCATGAAGGCCTTTACCGACGGACTGGCCAACGCCATTGTGCCGGTGGTCGTGATCTCGCTGGTTGCCGGTGCGCTGGCCTGGCAGGGTGTGCTCAGCGGCCTGTTTGGCTATCTGGCCTATGCCGTGATTGCCGCATTTGCGGTTGCGTTGCTCGTGTTTGGCTTGCTGCGCGCGGCCCTGTCGCCGCATCTGGTGCAGTGGCGTGTGTTGCCGGTGGAGCCGGTGTACATAGGCACCTTGCTGCGCCTGCTGGCCCTGGTGCTGGCGCTGCTGACCGTGGCCATGGTGCTGTTCAATGCCGCTTGGCGCGTCGACCTGTCGACGGAGCCGCTGGAAGCCGTGTTTTTTCTCATTCAGTCGACGCTCACGGCGCTGGCACTGACCGCCTTGTTGTCGCCCCGCTACTGGACGCGCTCGGTGGTGGCGTCGCAGGAGCTGGGCACCGCCGACGAGGCAGCGGCCCCCGCACCCGGGGATGTCGACGCAGAACCGGAGCAGAAGAGCGACGAAGCTGCTGATCCCGGCCCGCACGGTGCGGCGTCGCTGTGGATCTTCTTGCTGCACGTGCTGCGCTGGGGCGTCTGGATCACGCCGGTGCTGGCGCTGGCGGGTTACGGGCGGCTGGCCTTCATCACGCAGGCACGGCTGGTGGGCAGTGCCGCGCTGGTGGGCGTCGTCTGGCTGTTCCGGCTGGCGCTGCACGAGGCCTTGCAACGCGTGATCAGCAGCCGTGTCGACAAGCGTGTGCGCAGCGGCGACTCCGATCCTTCCATGGGCAGCCGCATGCGCCTGTTTTGGGCCAGCCTGGTCGCCGATGTGCTGGTGCTCGTTCCTGCGGCCTATGGCCTGCTGCTGCTCAACGGCATTCCGCTGGCTACGCTGCGGTTGTGGACGCGCTCGCTGCTGACCGGGTTTGTCATCGGCAATTTCTCCATCACGCCGTCTACGGTGCTGGTGGCCGTGCTTGTTTTTGCCGCCGGCCTGGCGCTGACCAGCCTGTTTCGTCGCTGGCTGGTGGCGCGCCTGCTGCCCAACACGCGACTGGACCAGGGCGCGCAGAATTCCGTGGCGGTGGGCGCCGGCTACGTCGGCGTCAGCCTGACGCTGCTGCTGGTGGTGTCGGCGCTGGGCATAGACATGTCGCGCCTGACCATCGTGCTGGGCGCCTTGTCACTGGGCATAGGCTTTGGCCTGCAGAACCTGGTGCAGAATTTTGCCGCCGGCATTTTGCTGCTGATCGAGCGTCCCATCAAGGTGGGAGACTGGGTTGAGATCGGGGGCACGGTAGGCACGGTCAGGCGCATCTCGGTGCGCTCCACGGAAATCGAGGCGTTTGACCGCTCCATCGTCTTCGTCCCCAACTCGGACCTGACCGCGCAACAGGTCATCAACCGCAACCACCGCAACGCCGTGGCCCGGCTGATCCTGCCCATACAGACCACGTCCGATGCCGATCCACTGCAGGTCGAGCGCGTGCTCCTGGATTGTGCGTCGGCGCAGACGCATGTGCGCTGGTACCCTGAAAGCTATGTCTGGTTTCGCGGTTTTGCGGGGGGCGTGCTCAACTTTGAACTGCGCGTCTACATCGACCACACCGACTACTGGGTCACGGTGGACAATGCACTCCATCACGCCATCGTTATTGCCTTTCGCGACGCCGGAATCACGCTGGCGTCGCCGCAACGCGACGTGCGGCTGCATGAGCCGCCACCGGCTCATGCAGCCGCTCAGGCGCAACCCGATCCGGATGTGGATGACGCGGCGCCGGCCTGAGCCGCGGCCGGTTGATGGATATCCGTTTCACTGCGGTGTGCGTTCCTTCCAGCGGGGGTAGGATAATCCTAGAATCCGCAGTTGACCGCTTATTTTCTTTGACAACTATTTGTTATTGCTAGAAGTTTTGCGTTTTTCAATGAACGCCCATCAGGTGAAGACGCTATGCGCCTGATCGCACAGCGCTGGACGCGCCATGCTGCGTTACTCCGCCTTGCAGACAGCAAGTCTGCGGCGTTGTCGCCCTTGCAGGGCGCCCCGCAGCCAGAGGCTGCTTCTGTTCGCGCTGTCCAAAGGTGCGCAGGCACCTTTGGAGCCGCAGCACTCACCCTTGCCTGACACGCCCATCGCTGCACCCTCAAGCACATCCAACTGCGGAATCTAGGATAGTGGCAGATTCTGCCACGGGTTCCCTCACCCCGGTTCATCAAAAAGGACGTTTCCATGGGTTTCATCGCGATGCCGCAACGGCATCAGGTGCTGGCGCTGTCGGCGCTGCACATCGCCATCATCATTGCCAGCAACTACCTGGTGCAGCTGCCGGTCGATATCTTCGGGCTGCACAGCACCTGGGGCGCGTTCAGCTTTCCGCTGATTTTCCTGGCCACTGACCTCACGGTGCGGCTGCTGGGCAAGCAGGTGGCGCGGCGCATCATCGCGCACGTGATGCTGCCTGCGCTGGTTGCGTCTTACGTGGTGGGCGCGCTGTTCCAGGAAGGGCGCTTTGCCGGCTGGGGCAGCCTGCTGCAGTTCAACAGCTTCGTGTTTCGCATTGCGCTGGCGAGCTTTGCCGCGTACGCGCTGGGGCAACTGCTGGACGTGCAGGTCTTTGACCGCATCCGGCAACGCGCCAGGCGCTGGTGGCTGGCGCCCGCCGGCAGCGCGGTCTTGGGCGAGGCACTGGATACGGCGGTGTTCTTTTCGGTTGCCTTCTGGCACAGCAGCAATCCGTTCATGGCAGCCAACTGGATGGAGATTGGCGCCGTCGACTACGCGATCAAGCTCGGCGCAAGCCTGGTCTTCTTTGTCCCGGCGTACGGGATGCTGCTGTCTGCGCTCATGCGCCGGCTCGGGCGCGACCGGGGCCAGCTGGCGGCCGCGGCACGCTGAAGGCAGGCAGTGGCCGTGCGCTGGTTCAGGTCGGCGGCGCCGGGTCCTGCGGCTCGGCCAGGAAGCTGTCGCGGAACGTGAACCAGATCGACGTGAAGAACATCGCGGCCACGAGCAGTCCCATGGGGAAAAACCCCACGGCAAGCAGCGCCGGGCTGCCGGTGAGCGCCGCCAGGAACAGCACCAGCACGCCCGCCGTGACGGACAGCGTCAACCACAGCGCGCCGTAGAGCAGGAACGCACCTGCGTTGCGCAGCACGGCGATCACGCTGAAAAAGATGCTCTTGAGTGGTGGCACGGCGTACCAGTGCACCAGCGCCGGCGCATGCCAGAACGCCAGCGAGATCGGCAGGTACAGCAGCAGCGTGACCCACATCGCCGAGCGGAATGCGGGGTCGCTGGCCAGCTCTTGCGTGAGTTCGGTGCGGCCCAGGTAGAGCTGGGCAAACTGGCCGCCATCGACCAGCGCGGATGCCGCGATGGCTGCGACAATGGCCGCGGCGTAGAGCACGCCCAGCAGGAGCATGGACCGTGTCTGCGCCGATCCCTGGCGCCATGCCGCAAACAGCAGTGAAGGCGCCGGGAACTTGCCTGCCTGCGCCCGCTCGGCGCCGGCCATCACGCCCACCGTGCCCGCCGGCACCAGCGTCAGCGCGATCAGGAATCCGGCGACCGGGATGATGGAGGGCAGCGAGATGAGGATGACAAAGCCGAAAAACAGGCTGCCCATGCCCAGCGGCTGGCGCACGAAGGTGCGCAAACCCAGCCCGACCCAGGTGACGCCGGTGACGGCGGGAACGATCTGCAGTTTCATGAGGTGACCGGTTCGCTGCTGCGCAGCCGCACCACGGTTTCAAACTGCGTGGGATCGCGCGGCGTGAGCAGGCTGGCGTCGCGGGGCAGATGATAATCCCACAGGCGCGAGAGCCAGAAGCGCAGCGCCGCGGCGCGCAGCAGAAAGGGCAGCAGGCGCTGCTCGGCCGCCTCCAGCGGCCGCACCGACTGGTACGCGGCAAGCAGTGCCTGGTGGTTGTCGTCCAGAACCTGCCCGGCCCGGGTGTCCAGCGCCCAGTCGTTGAGGACCACGCACAGGTCGAACAGCCAGCTGTCCACGCCGGCAAAATACCAGTCGAAGAATCCGGTGAGCCGTGGCGCGTGGGCCGGGCCATCAAACATGACGTTGTCTCGGAACAGGTCCGCGTGCACGGGGCCGCGCGGCAGACGCGCGTAGTCTGCGCGCTGCGCAACGCGGTTTTGCAGCGCCAGTTCGGCCCGCAGCAGCCGCGCCTGCTCCTGCGTCACGTATGGCGTCACCACCGGCACCGTCTGGTTCCACCAGGGCAATCCGCGCAGGTTGTCCTGGTGGCGCTCGAAGCTGCGCGCGGCCAGGTGCGCCCGCGCGAGCATGGCGCCCACCTGGCGGCAATGCCGCGTCCCCGGCGCTGCTTCGCTGTGTCCGGCCAGGCGGTTGACGACCGCTGCCGGCTTGCCACGCAGCGTATGCAGGATCGCGTCTTCGCCGGGCCCCACCGGCGTGCCGGGCAGCTTGGCCTGCGGCAGCGGAACGGGAATTCCCGACTCGGCCAGATGCTGCATCAGGTGCAGGTAGAAGGGAAGCTGGGCGTGGCTGAGCCGTTCAAACAGCGTCAGCACCCACTCGCCCGTGCTGGTGGTGACGAAGTAGTTGGTGTTTTCTATGCCGTCTTCTATGCCCTGCAGCCGCTCAAGCCGGCCCAGGCCAAGGTCTTGCAGCAGACGCCGGGCCTCTGGCTCGGAGACTTCCGTATAAACCGCCATCAGCGACGCGCAACTGCGCTAGAAGTCAAGGATCTTCCAGGTGCGCTCGCCGGTGCGCCCCGGCCCTGCCTCGCGGCTGTATGGATCGCGCGGCCGCACCTGGTACGGCGGCACCGCGGCCTTGGGCTGCACGTTGATGCTGCGCGTCTCGCCACCGTAGCGCTCCTCGTCTATGCGGCTGCCCGCGTCTTCCACGTGCAGATGCTCCAGGCGCTGCGTCCCGTCCCGGGCGGTGGCTGCGGGCGCGGGTTCTTGCGCCGGCGGCGGCGATTGCGCCCAGGCAGCACTGCCTGCTGCCAGCAGTGCGACCAGAAAAGCGTGACGGATGTACATGCTGGCTATTTTAAAGGCGAATCGCCCGGGGTGTCTCGGGACGTGGCCACGCGCGCGGCCTGCAAGCTGCGCGCCCTGGAGCTGGATCAGAGAAACGTCCGGGCCATGCGCTCGGCGCATTCTTGCAGGGCCGGAAGGTAATCGACCAGCTCGGCAGGCGAGCTCTCGTCGCTTGAGGTCTGGATTGCAATGGCCGCGCAGGCCCGCCGCTTGCTGGCCATCACAGGGACCGCAATGGCAATGACACCGCGCCGGTGCTCGCCCTCGTTGATGCTGTATTTCCGCCTGCGGATGGCGCGCAGCTCGCGCAGGAGTTGGGCGGCATCGGTGATCGTGTTGGGCGTGTAGCGGCGCAGCGAGAGCTGGTTCACCAGGTGCTCGCGCTGCGGCTTGGGCATGAAGCTGAGCAGCGCCTTGCCCGAGGACGTGCAGTGGAAAGGAACGCGGGAGCCCGCGTCCAGTTCGTACGGGGCGCTCCAGTTCACTTCGGCCCGGTCCAGGTAGATCACGTCCTCGCCGCTGGACATGGCCAGGTTGCAGGTTTGCGCCACCGTTTGGGCCAGGTTGGTCAGGGCGGCGCGGCGCGCGGCGGCTGGGCCCGCGGTCATCAGCAGGTCCACCGCCATGCGCCGGACCCGCACCGAACATTCATAGTCGCGATTGGGGCCGGAGCGGGTCACCAGCTGCGCGCCTTCCAGCTGCCTGAGCAGGCGGTAGACGGTTTGCTTGGGCAGGTCGATGTGCGCAACGATTTCCGCCAGCGAAAGCGGCGTCTCCGATCGGGCAAGCAATTCGATGAGGCGGAACGCGCGAACGGCCGCTGCATTGGCAAATGTCGACACGAGACTTCCGGTTGGATCGCCTTTCCACGAGCGTGCATTGTCCCGTTTTCTGACAAAACCGTCAAAGATCCGAGGCGTATCGGGCAATCATCGGAAATCGGGACGGTCAGGGCTGGCGCTGATGGTAGTTTGTATGTGCTGGCAGCGGCAAACGGGGTTGCTGCTCGCGCCAGGCAACGTTGCATGGACGCGGAAAGCCGGCCAGTCAAAAGGAGAAATGAATGCAGGCAGATATGCAGACCAGGCCATCTGGAACCGTGGCTGGTGATGACGAGGGCAGCTACGTCGCCACCCTGGTCGAGCGGGCGCGCAAGGCCATGGCCGAGTTCGCGGCTGCCGACCAGGCGCGCGTCGACGATGCGGTGACGGCGCTGGCATGGTCGCTGTACAAGCCCGAGAACGCCGGGCATCTGGCGCAGCGGGCGGTTGAGACCACGGGCCTGGGGCGCGTGGACAGCAAGATCATCAAGAACCAGCGCAAGACCTTTGGCACGCTGCGCGACCTGCTGCGCGTCAAGTCCGTGGGCATCGTCGAGGACCTCCCTGAGCGCGGGCTGGTCAAGTACGCCAAGCCGGTTGGCGTGGTGGCTGCGGTGACGCCATCGACCAATCCGTCTGCAACGCCGGTCAACAAGGCGATGTTTGCGATCAAGGGGCGCAACGCCATCATCATCGCGCCGTCGCCAGCCGGGTTTGCGGTCACCAGCGAAACGGTGGACCTGATGCGCAAGGAGCTGCAGAAAATCGGGCTGCCGGCCGACCTGATCCAGGTGCTGGAACGCAAGCCGAGCAAGCTGCTCACTTCCGAGCTCATGCAGCAGGCCGACCTGGTCGTCGTGACCGGTTCGCAAAACAACGTACGCGCCGCGTACAGCAGCGGCACGCCGGCCATCGGGGTGGGGGCCGGCAACGTGCCCGTCATCATCGATGCCTCGGCCGACCTGGCCGATGCGGCAGAAAAGATCCGCATCTCCAAGACCTTTGACAACGCCACGTCGTGCTCTTCCGAGAACTCGCTGGTCATCCTTGATTCGGTCTACGACCAGGCGATCGCTGCGCTCAGGAAGGCCGGGGGCCACCTGATCAGCCTGTCGGGCAAGCATGACATCGAACGCGGGCTGTGGCAGGACGGAAAGCTCAACCGGGACGTCATCGCGCGGGATGCCGGCGTGGTCGCGCAGAAGCTGCAGCTGGGCGCAGACGCGCAATCGGCCCAGTTCTTCATGGTCGAGGAAACCGGCATAGGCCCGGACCATCCGCTCTCGGGCGAGAAGCTGTCGCTGGTGCTCACCGTGTACCGCGCCAAGGACTTTAACGACGCCTGCCGCATCGTGCGCGAAATCCTGGACTACGAGGGGCGCGGGCATTCCTGCGGCATCCATACCCGGGACGCGGCGCATGCCACGTACCTGGCCGAAACGGTGGACGTGGTCCGCGTGCTGGTCAACCAGGCCCATACCATGGGCAACGGCGGCAGCTTTGACAACGGCCTGAACTTCACCCTGAGCATGGGCTGCGGCACCTGGGGCGGCAACAGCATCAGCGAAAACCTCAACTACAGGAACTTCCTGAACTACACCTACCTGGTCCGGACCATTGCCGAAGACCAGCCTTCCGAGCAGGAGCTGTTTGGCGGCTACTGGCAGCGTCACGGCAAATAGGAGCAGACATGGATTTTCTTGAATACCAGGGCAAGGCGGTGCTGGCCGAGGCTGGCCTGCCAACGCCGGCGGGCCGATACTGCGAAACGGTGGACGAGGTCGTCGCGGCCGTGCAGGAGCTGGGGCCGTGCGCGGTCAAGGCGCAGGTGCCTACCGGCAAGCGTGGCAAGGCGGGCGGGATCAGGCTGGTGGCCAATGCGCAGGAGGCGGCTGCCGCGGCTGCGGACATTCTGGCGCTGACCATAGGCGGCCACGAGGTGGCGGGCCTGCTTGTCGAGCAGCAGATCAAGATTGCGCGCGAGCTTTACGCCGCCGTCATGAACGACCTGAGCGCGCGCACGCCGCTGCTGCTGTTTTCCACCCAGGGAGGGATGGACATCGAGGAGGTTGCGGCCAACAACCCGGAGGCCATCTGTCGCATTCCGGTGCCAATGGACGGCACGCTGGACACGGCCAGGCTGGAGCAGGCGCTTGCGGCGCTTGACCTGGACGACGCGCTGCGGCCTTCCGTGGTCCGGTTCCTGCAAAGACTCCATGCACTGTACCTGGAAAAAGACCTGGAACTGCTGGAGATCAATCCGCTGGCGGTACTTGAAGACGGCACGCTGGTGGCGCTGGACTGCAAGCTGACCGTGGATGACTCCGCCCTGTTCCGTCAGCCGGACCTGGCAGGCCGGGGGGCGCCCGAGCGCCGCACCGAGCTGGAGGAGCGGGGCGTGCAAAACGGCCTGAAATACATCGAGCTGGACGGCAACGTCGGCGTGCTGGCCAATGGCGCCGGGCTGACCATGACGACCATGGACGTCATCAGCCACTTTGGCGGCAGCCCGGCCAATTTCCTGGAAATAGGCGGCGACGCGTACACCAAGGGCGAGGCCGCGCTGCAGCTGGTCCTGGCCGACCCCAAGGTCAAGAGCCTGGTCATCAATTTCTGCGGCGCGTTTGCGCGCACCGACGTGATGACCGAGGGCATCGTGGCGGCCTGGGAGGTGCTGAAACCCGAGATTCCGGTGTTCTTTTCAGTACACGGGACCGGGGAAGACCGGGCCGTGGAAATCCTCGAGTCGCGCCTGGGCGTGACCCCGCATGACCGAATGGAAGACGCCGTTGCCGCGGCAGTGGAGGCAGCTCAATGATTCTTCAGAAAAAACACAAGGTCTTGGTGCAGGGAATCACCGGCACGCAGGGACGGTTCTGGACCGAGCGCATGCAGGAATACGGCACCACCGTGGTTGGCGGCGTCAACCCGCGCCGCGCTGGCGAGACCTGCTGCGACGTGCCGGTGTTTGGCTCGGCCCGAGACGCGGTGCGGGAATTGGGGCCGATTGACTATTCGGTGATGTTCATCCCGCCGTCGGCGGCGCTGGAAGCGGCCACCGACGCCATAGAGGCGGGCATAGGCCACGTCGTGACGCTGACCGAGCACATTCCCGCGCACGACGTCATGCGCATCCATGCGGCGGCGCGCCACCACGGCGCGCGCATCATCGGCCCCAACACGGCGGGCATCGTGACCCCGGGCGAGGCCTTTGCCGGCATCATGCCCGCGTTCAATCCACGCATCTTCCAGCCCGGCGACGTCGGCGTGGTATCACGCAGCGGCAGCCTGGGCACGCTGATCAGCCTGCAAATCGTCAAGGCCGGACGCGGACAGTCCGCATTCATCGGGATTGGCGGCGACCCCATGCTGGGCACCACGACCTCGGAAGCGCTTGCCGTACTGGGGGAGGACCCCAGGACCGAAAGCATTGTGCTGGTTGGTGAAATCGGCGGCACCATGGAAGAGGACGCGGCCGACGTCATCCGTCAGCTGGACAAGCCCGTCATCTCGTTCATCGCGGGACGTGCCTCGCCACCGGGCAAGAAGATGGGACACGCGGGCGCCATCGTCATGGGAGACCGCGGCAGCTACCGGTCCAAGCGCGAGCATCTGGAGGCGGCTGGCGTCGTCGTGGTCGATACCCCCGGCGATATCGTCGGCGAATTGCAGCGCCTGACCGCCTAGACCGGAGATGCCGCGATGGAAATCTTTCAATACTTCCCGGCGGTCTTTGAGTCCTACAACCTGCTCGTCCTCGTCCTGGGCGTGACCGGCGGCCTGATCCTGGGCGCCACGCCCGGGATCAGCCCCACGCTGGCGGTGGCGCTGCTGATCCCGTTCACGTTCACCATGGGGGCGACGCCGGGCCTGATCCTGCTCGGCGCGGTCTACAGCGGCGCGGTCACCGGCGGCGCCATCGCGGCCATCCTGATCAACGTCCCGGGCGCGCCCGCCAACATCGCAACGCTGTTCGACGGGCACAAGATGGCGCTGAAGGGCAATGCGATGGAGGGCTTGCACTACGCGCTGCTGGCCAGCGGCGTGGGCGGCCTGGTCGGCGTGGCCGTCCTGATCTACCTGGCACCCGTGCTGAGCAACCTGGCGCTGCTGTTCGGTCCCAGCGAGCTGTTCTGGGTTGCCATCCTGGGGGTGACCGTGATGGGGTCGGTGGGTTCGGACTCGCTGGTCAAGGGCCTGTTGTCGGGCGCCATAGGCATGTCGATCGCCTGCATAGGCTACAGCGAGACCACGGGCGTGGAACGCTACGTGTTCACGCCGGTGCTGGCGTCCGGCGTGAATCTGGTGGGCGCGCTGATCGGGCTCTTTGCCATCCCCGAAGTCATCAACCTGCTCAACGCAAGCCTGCACCGGCACGGCAGTGCCACGATGTATCCGCTCAACCCAAGGCGGATCATGGCTTCCGTGAGGCAACTGCTGGTGCATTGGCGCACGCTGAGCATAGGCAGCGTCATTGGCGTCTTCATCGGCGTGATCCCGGGCGCCGGCGGCCAGGTTGCCGGGCTGGTGTCGTACGACCAGTGCCGCAAGTTCAGCCGCTTTCGCAGCAACTACGGCAACGGCGAGCCCGATGGCGTGATTGCTTCGGAAGCGGCCAACAACGCCACCGTGGGGCCTGCGCTGGCGCCGCTGCTGACGCTGGGCATTCCGGGCAGCCCCACTGCGGCGGTGCTGCTGGGCGGGCTGCTCATCAACGGCCTTTTCCCCGGGCCGGACCTCTTCAGCACCCATGCCGACGTGACCTGGACCTTCATGGCGTCGCTGTTCATTGCGCAGATCCTGATGGTCGTGATCGGGCTTTACCTGGCCCGGGTAACGCGCGCCGTGGCCCGCGTTCCCAAGCGGTTCATGGCGGTGGCGGTGCTCATCCTGGCCGTCTACGGAACCTACAGCATCCGCAACAGCTTTGACGACGTCATCGTCATGGTGGGGCTGGGGGTGCTCGTCTACTTCACCGCCAAGGTCGGGATCACGGCCGGCGCCATGGTGCTGGGGCTCATCCTCGGGCCCATTGCCGAAATCAACTGGGACCAGGGACGCCTGATTGGCCAAGCCACCGACGGCGTCATGCCCTATTTCTTCACGGGGACGCTCAACATGATCATCATCGCGCTGTGCGTGTTTTCCGTGCTCTTCAGCGTCGGCACGGCGGTGGTCGACCAGCGCCGCAAGCGCAATCCCGAGCCGGCGGTGCGTGACAAGGCAGCGAGTCACCCATGAAAGCACGGAAATTTCTCCCGCCGCTGATCGTCCTGGTGATTTCGGGGGCATTGCTGGTGGTTGGATTGACGCAGCCGCCGGAGGCAAGCAGCGCGTACACCTATCCCAATGCGTTGGCCATCGTCATGGCGGTTCTCTCGGTGCTGTGGCTGGCTGCGGAACTCAGGACGTCTGGCGTCGTGGGGGTTCAGGGCGTCCAGTGGCGCGCCACGCTGGTGTCCATGGCCGTGATGGTTTTCTACCTCGCGCTCATCAGGCTGGCCGGCATGCTGGTTGCATCTGCGGTGGTGTACTTTGGTACCGCCATCCTGTTCCAGGCCGAACGCGTCAGCGCCCGGTCCGTGGCCATGGCGGCCATCTCAACGGGGGTTTTCATCCTCGTGATCTATCTGCTGTTCAACAGGCTGCTGCAATTGCAGAGCCCGGGCGGATTTCTCGGTTGGTACTGATTGATTCACAAACAAGGAGACTCAAATGCAGAAAATAGGAAGAAGGCAATTCACGGTCGGGATGGCAGCCGCGGCTTTGCTTGGAGTGGGCCGCAGCGCGGTCGCAGCGGATTATCCGGAGCGGCCGATCAAGATCGATGTCATGTACGCTGCTGGCGCAGCGACGGATTTCCAGGCCCGGATCGTCACGAGCCGCATGCAGAAGGTCATGGGCCAGCCCGGCGTGATCGTGAACATGCCGGGGGCGGGCGGCATGAGCGGCTGGAACGAGTTTGTGTCAAAGGCAAAGCCCGACGGCTACGAGCTGGCGTCGTACAACGCGCCAAGCTTCATCGCGCAGTCGATCCAGTTCAAGGACCGCGCCAAGTTCAATCTTGACAACCTGGTGCCGATTGCGAACTGGGGCGTCGATCCTGCGGTGCTGATCGTTCCCGCGTCCAGTCCGTTTTCCACCGTGGACGAGCTGGTCGAGTACGCCAGGGCCAATCCCAAGGCGCTCACGATCAGCGGTGCCGGATTGTTTGCCGGACACGACATCGCGCGGCGACAGCTGGAAAATGCGGCCGGGATACAAACAAGTTATGTGGCGACCGCTGGCGGTGGCCCGGCCATGCAGATGGTGGTCAGCGCGCATGCCAAGGCAGGATTCAACAACCTCTCGGACGCGTACCGGAACCGCTCACGCCTGAAGATCCTGGCAATTGCCATGGAAGCGCGCGACGAGAAATTTCTGCCCGAAGTGCCCACGCTGATGGAGTCCGGGTTCGACGTGGACGGCACCAGCGCAAACCACCGTGGCCTCATGGGTGTGAAGGACACGCCGGCTGACATCATCGGGTACCTGGAAGAGAAGCTGATCGAGATCTTCAAGTCCAAGGAGGTCGGCGAAAAAATGGAAAAGGGAGGCTCGCCCATGAAGATCATGGGCGCGGGCGAGGTTGCGCAGATGTGGCAAGACCAGCACAAGACGCTGGTAGCCCTCTTCAAGGACGTCGCGTCCTGATCCCCGACCCGGCCGGCCGGACCTGGCCGTGGGCAGCGGGGCGCCCGGCCCCGCCCCGCCGGTCGCTGACTGGCGGCAGGGACGCCGCAACGCAGGGCACGCGCTGACAAGCGGCGCGGTGGCCTGACTGTGTTCGCGGTGCAGCCCGCGCGGGCACAATGCTGCCATGAACACTGCACAAAAAACAGCGGCACCACGGCTGGTTCTGGTCGACGGATCCAGCTACTTGTACCGGGCGTTTCACGCCATGCCGGACCTGCGCGCCGACCCGCAAGACCGGGCAAGCCAGCCCACCGGCGCCATCAGGGGCATGGTCGGGATGCTGCAGGCGCTGCGCAACGAGCAGGCCGGCGCAACGCACCTGGCCTGCGTCTTTGACGCGCCGGGGCCAACCTTTCGCGACGAGATCTACCCGCAGTACAAGGCCAACCGCTCGCCCATGCCCGACGAGCTGCGCCGGCAGATAGCGCCCATACACGAGGTCACGCAGCTGCTGGGATTCCCGGTGCTGATGGTCCCGGGCGTCGAGGCCGACGATGTGATCGGAACGCTGGCGCAGGTCGCGAAGGAGCAGGGCATGGAGGTGGTCATCTCCAGCGGCGACAAGGACCTGATCCAGCTCGTGAACGAGCGCGTCAGCATGATAGACACCATGAGTGGCAAGCACCGCGACCTGGCTGGGGTGCAGGCCGAGTTTGGCGTGCCGGCGGCACAGATGCTGGACTTCCAGAACCTGGTGGGCGATACGGTGGACAACATTCCCGGCGTCGACAAGGTGGGACCCAAGACGGCGGCCAAGTGGCTGGCCAAGTACGGGTCGCTGGACGCCATCGTGGCGCACGCCGACGAGATCGGGGGCGTGGTGGGACAGAACCTGCGCGATGCGCTGGACTGGCTGCCCACCGGGCGCAAGCTGTTGCAGATCCGGACCGACTGCGACCTGGCGCCGCAACTGGACGGGTTCCCCGCGCTGGATGCCATTGCCGCGCGCGCGCCGCAGATCGATGCGCTGGAGGCGTTCTACGAGCGCCATGGCTTCCGGACGCTGCTGCGCAAGCTGCATGCTGCGGCGGCCGACGAACAACCCGAAGCCGAAGCGACGCAGGATGG
Source organism: Ottowia sp. (assembly GCA_023228705.1). GTDB lineage: Bacteria > Pseudomonadota > Gammaproteobacteria > Burkholderiales > Burkholderiaceae_C > Ottowia. Next base: position 25,971 of record JALOAS010000017.1, read on the forward strand.
CGTTGCCGCCGACTTCGAGTACGACACGATCCTTGACTGGCCGGCATTCGATCGCTGGCTGCAGAAGATCAGCGCTGCGGAGCTGACCGCGTTCGATACCGAAACCACGTCGCTGGACGAAAACAAGGCGCGGCTGGTGGGCATGTCGTTTTCAGTGCGGCCTGGCGAGGCTGCGTATATCCCGCTGGCGCATTGCGGCCCCGATGCACCCGAGCAGTTGCCGCTGGACGAGGTGCTGGCGCGGCTGCAGCCCTGGCTTGAGGACGCGGCGTACGCCAAGCTGGGCCAGCACGTCAAGTACGACCGCCACGTGCTGGCCAACCACGGCATCGATATCCGCGGCTACGTGCACGACACCATGCTGCAAAGCTACGTGCTGGAAGTCCACAAGCCGCACAACCTCGCCAGCCTGGCCGAGCGTCACCTGAACCGCCAAAGCGTGGCCTACGAAGACCTCTGCGGCAAGGGCGCGAACCAGATTTCCTTTGCGGAAGTAGCGGTCAGCGACGCCGCGCGCTACGGCAGCGAGGACTCGGAGCAGGCGCTGGCGGTGCACGGCGTGCTGTGGCCGCGCCTGCAGCAGGACAAGCAGCTGCGCGCGATCTACGAGCTGGAGGTGCAGTGCAGCGAGATCCTGTTCCGAATCGAGCGCACCGGCGTGCTGCTGGATACGGACAAGCTCAGGCAGCAGAGCCGCGAGCTGGGCCAGCGCATCGCCGAGCTGGAAAAAGAAGCGCACGAGCTGGCCGGGCAGCCGTTCAACCTGGGCTCGCCCAAGCAGATAGGCGAGATTTTCTTTGAGAAACTGGGGCTGCCGGTGATCAAGAAGACGGCCACCGGCAAGCCCAGCACGCGCGAGGAGGTGCTGGAGAAGCTGGCCGAGGACTACCCGCTGCCGGCGCGCATCCTCGAGCATCGGGGCCTGTCCAAGCTCAAGAGCACGTACACCGACAAGCTGCCGCTGCTGGTTGATGAAAACGGGCGCGTTCACACGCATTTTGCGCAGTCGGTCGTGGTAACCGGGCGCCTGGCCAGCAACGAGCCCAACCTGCAGAACATTCCCGTGCGCACGCCGGAAGGGCGGCGCATCCGCGAGGCGTTCATCGCGCCGCCGGGCGCGCTCATACTCAGTGCCGACTACAGCCAGATCGAGCTGCGCATCATGGCGCACCTGTCGCGCGACGAGGCGCTGCTGCAGGCGTTCCACGACGGCCTGGACGTGCACCGTGCCACCGCCAGCGAGGTGTTCGGCGTGGCGCCGGAGCAGGTCAGCAGCGAGCAGCGGCGCTACGCCAAGGTGATCAACTTCGGCCTCATGTACGGCATGAGCAGCTATGGGCTGGCGCGCAACCTGGGCATAGAAACCAGCGCGGCGCAAAGCTACATAGACCGCTACTTTGACCACTACCCCGGCGTGCGCAACTACATGGACCGCACCCGCGAGCAGGCGCGCGCGCAGGGCTACGTGGAAACGGTGTTTGGCCGGCGGCTGTACCTGCCCGAGATCAATTCGCCCAACGGCCCGCGCCGCGCGGGTGCCGAGCGCGCAGCGATCAACGCGCCCATGCAGGGCACCGCGGCAGACCTGATTAAGAAGAGCATGGTCGCGGTGCAGCAGGCGCTGGATGCTGGCAACCGGACAAGCCGCATGATCCTGCAGGTGCACGACGAACTGGTGCTGGAGGTGCCCGAGGCCGAGCTGGAGTGGGCCACGCGCGAGGTGCCGCGGCTCATGGCCGGCGTGGCCGAGCTGTCGGTGCCGCTGCTGGCCGAGGTGGGTGCCGGCGCGAACTGGGAGCAGGCGCACTGATGCGGGGGCGCGCCTGCGCGTGAGCGCTGCGGGCGTACGGTGGCTACCCGGCCCGGGCCATGCCGGCTGCCAGTCCTGGAAGCAGAAGGTGGCAGGCCGCATGGCAGCGTCGCGTGCCAGAGCATGGGGCCGCTGCGGATAGGAAATAATCGGGCCATGGATTCGCTGCAACTGATACAGACATTCTGCGAGGTCGCGCGCCGCAGCAGCTTCTCGGCCACCGCGCGTGCCCAGGGCGTGACGCCGGCCACGGTGAGCAAGGCGATTGCGCAGCTGGAGCAGCGTTTTGGCCTGCGCCTGTTCCATCGGACCACGCGCAAGGTCACCCTGACCGATGCCGGGCACCTGCTGTTCCAGCGCAGCGGGGCGCTGCTGGAGCTGATCGACCTGACGCAGGGCGAGTTGCACGAACGGGCCACGCACCCCAGCGGGCGCCTGTCGTTGACCGCGCCGCACGACCTCATGCAGACCGAGCTGCCCATGCTGCTGGCGCAATACCTGAAGCGCCACCCGGACGTGTCCATCAGCATGCACGTGACCGACCGCGTCGTCAACCTGGTTGACGAGGGCATTGACCTGGCGTTTCGCATCGGCGCCATCGACGATGCCAACGTGATCGTCAAGCGGCTGCTGCCGATCACGCATGTGGCCGCGGCGTCGCCGCAGTACTGGCAGCGCCACGGCAAGCCCACCCATCCTGCGCAGCTGCGCGATCATGCGCAGCTGGCGTACAGCCTGTACGGCGAGGCGGCGCGCTGGCAGTTCCAGGTCGATGGCAAGCCGTTTGAACTGCCGCTGGACCCCGTTTTCAGCGTGACCGACCACACGCCGCTGGCCGCGCTGGCCGCGCAGGGCCTGGGCGTGATCTGGACCGCCCGGCGGGCCATAAACACTTATATCGCGCGGGACGAGCTGGAGCCTGCGCTTGAGGAATACACGCCGGTTGACCTGTGGCTGCACGTGGCGTACATGGAGCGCCGCTACAAGACGGCCGCGCTGCGCGTGCTGCTTGCCGAGCTGCAGGATTACGCCGATGCGATGCAGTCGGGCGCCACGCAGGCCGCGGCAGGCGCCTGATGATGGATGACTTCGCTGCGCTTGGATGACCCTGCCGCTGCGCGGCATCGATGAAGCGGTTGCGCGTCCAGCGTCCAGCGTCCAGCCAATGGCGTATACCGCACCGCGCTCAACCTCCCATCATGGCGGCGCAGCCGCAATCATCGATGCGCCAGCGAGGTCATCCGTCATGCGCCCCGGCGTCGTGCTCTGCCGGGAAAGGGGGGCCTTGCACCGGGTGCAGCGGCGGCGGCACCGAATTGCGCTGGCCTTGCGTACGCGCCCGGAACAGGCCGGCGCGCGACAGCAGCACCGTGGTGATCGGAACCGTGATAGCCAGCAGGATCACGATCACCCAGGCGCGCAGCTGCAGCGCCTGGTTCTGCATCGAAAAATAGATGATAGACGCCAGGCAGACACTCCAGGTGGCACCGGTATAGACCAGCGCCGGCGGGTGCATGCGCAGGAAGTAGGAGTCCATGCGGACCACGCCCCAGGCGGCGCCCAGGACAAACACGGCGCTGACGAGCAGCAGGACTGCAACGATGACTTCGGCCCAGACGGGGATGGCTGGCATCATGGCCTTGTCCTTTGCTGTGCACCCTGCATGCGGGAGCAGGCAACCGGCAGCTGTTGCAGGAGGGCGGCGCTCTGGCCCATTGCACGCTCCACCGCGGCGGGGGCGCCGCTCCTGCAGGGGCGCAATGCACGACGGTTTTTTGTAGATACTCTGTTCTCTGTCAAGCCTTTTGATGGAGGCCAGCCCCCTGGCCGATTTGGCGGTTGATGGGGCGCGGCGGTTGTTTTGGGGTGCAATCGCGGCGAGGCGCCGCTCCTACAAGGGGCCCCTCTCCGCGCGCTCATTCTGCAAGCCTCCGTTACCGGCGTGTTTGAGTTACGACAATCGCGGTCGGCTTGCCGATTGAGTTCGCGGCTACGATCCCCACTGCGCGGGGCCCCTCTCCGCGCGCTCATTCTGCAAGCCTCCGTTACCGGCGTGTTTGAGTTACAGCAATCGCGGTCGGCTTGCCGATTGAGTTCGCGGCTGCGATCCCCACTGCGTGGGGCCCCTCTCCGCGCGCTCACTCAATCACCTCCCCTCTGAGCAGGAACTTGGCCATGGCGGTGGAGCTGACGTAGCCGAAGACGGCGATGATGAGCGCGGCTTCGAAATAGACGCTGCTGCGGTAGCGCAGGCCGATGACCAGCGCAATGAGCATGCCTATGCCGTAGATGAGGTCCAGCGCCAGGATGCGATCCTGCACGGCGGGGCCGCGCAGCACACGCCAGAGCGCGAGCAGGGCGGCGACGCTGTAGGCGAAGAGGGTGGCGGCAATGACGCCGGCAAGGAAGGGGCTCATGATTCAAAGATCCGGATCAGGGGTTGCTCGTATCGTCTCTTGTAGTTGGCGATGAACGCGGCTTCATCTGGCGCATGCCAGACGTGCAGCATGAACGCGCTGCCGTCTCGCGCCAGCTCGCACCAGACGGTCCCCGGGATCGCGGTGGTGATCATGGCCAGTGCCGTGATGCCGGTGGGGTCGCGCATGTCCAGAGGAATGACGACAAACTTGCTGTGGGGCGGATGCCGCTGGCCGGAAAAGATGGTGCGCAGGACCATGATATTGGACGCCACCACATCGTGCCCGACCACCGCGATGAGCCGGGCCAGCACCAGCGGGTGCCGCACGCGTGGCACCACCGGGCGCAGCGGCGCCAGCACGGCCGGGAGGGCGATGCCCAGCAGCAGCGCCAGCAGCCAGTGCCCCGGAGCCAGCGAGCGGTTGAGCACCAGCCACATGGCCACCAGCGCAGCGCTGAGCAGCGGTGCCGGGAGCAAGCGCTTTCTCATGGCGCATGCCCTGGCGTTGCGGGCGGCGGCTTGGGGACCGACGAGATCACCGCGGCAATGTAGTGGTCCGGCTGGTGCAGGTCAATGGCTGCGCGGTTGACAAAGCGCAGCACGGCATCGGCCTGCCAGACCAGCACGCCCACCAGGATGAGCAGCGCGGCGATGGGCGCGGTTTCGATCAGGCGCAGCCGGGGCAGCGCGCGCCCGGTGGGCGCCAGGAAGTAGCGTACGCCTGCGCGCGACAGGCCGATGATGACCAAAAAGCCACTGCCCAGCAGCAGCGCGAGCAGGCCCCAGGCTGCCGGCGAGACGCGGGCCTGCATGCCAAAGCCCGTCGGGTTGAGCAGCGCCGACAGCATGACCACCTTGCCGACAAAGCCAGAGAAAGGCGGCAGCCCGGCAATGGTCAGCCCGCAGACGGCAAAGGCCAGTCCCATGAATGCCATGGCCGCCGGGATGGGCAGGCCGATGACCGCCTGCTCGTCGTCGTCCAGGTTGAGGTCGCGCCGTGGCGCCGGTCCCAGCAGGTACGCGTAGATGTCATCCGAGTCGGCCGGCGCGAGGTATTCCAGCTGCTCCTCGACGTCGCGCGCGCGGTCTATGAGCTCGGCCAGCAGGAAAAACGCGCTGATGGCCAGCGTGGAGCCCAGGATGTAGTAGAGCGCGCCGCCGGTCACCGCCGGGTCGCCAAAGCCCATGGCCGCCAGCAGCGTGCCCGACGAAATGATGGTGCAGAACGCCACGATGCGTCCCAGGTGCTGCGTGGCGATGACGCCGACCGCGCCAAAGGTCAGCGTGGCCAAACCGATGGCAACGAGCACCGGACCGCCAAACAGCGCCGAGACGCCGGCATCACCCGGGAACAGCAACGTCCAGACGCGCAGCACGGCGTAGGCGCCCAGCTTGGTCAGGATGGCGAACAACGCTGCAGCGGGTGCTGCTGCGCGCGAGTAGGCTGGCACCATCCAGAAGTTGAGCGGCCAGGCCGCTGCCTTGACCAGGAATGCAAGAGCCAAAATGGCGGCACCAGCGTGCAGCAGTCCCCGGTCGGCATCGGCAATCTCGGGCACGACCAGTGCCATGTCCGCCAGGTTGAGCGAGCCCGTGACGCCGTACAGGATGGCCACGCCAATGAGGATGAGCGAGGACGCCATGAGGTTGATCGCGATGTAGTGCAGGCCAGAGCGCACGCGTGCCTTGCTGGGCGCATGCAGCAGCAGGCCGTACGACGCGGTCAGCATGATTTCAAAGAAGACAAAGAGGTTGAACAGATCGGCCGTGATGAACGCGCCGGCCAGCCCCATGAGCTGCAGCTGCAGCAGCGGATGGAAGCGTGCTCCGGCTCGTTCCCAGCGCGGAATGGCATAAAGCACCGAGGCCAGCCCCAGCACGCTGACCAGCAGCAGCATCATGGCCGAGAGCCGGTCAACCACGAGCACGATGCCGTATGGAACCGGCCAGTTTCCAGGCAGATAGACGCCCACGGCCTGCGGCCGGCCCACGTGCTGCACCCAGTACACAAGCAGGATCGAGACCACCACGCCCAGCGTGCAGGAGAGCACGTTGATGACCGCGCTCAGCGAGCGGCGCCTGGCGCCCAGAATCAGCATGAGCGCGGCCGTGCCCAGCGGCAGCAGGATGGGCGCCGCCACCAGGTGCGGCATGAGGGCGCCTGCCAGCTCTGCAGGCGTCATGGCAGCTCCGGCCCCAGGGGTGTTGCATCCTGGGTGACGTCGCCATCCAGCTTTTCCTCGGCGTCCACGTGGTCGGTACCCGACAGCCCGCGTGATGCCAGCAGCACGACCAGGAACAACGCCAGCGTGGCAAAGCCGATGACGATGGCGGTCAGCACCAGTGCCTGCGGCAGCGGGTCAGTGTAGTTGTCCAGGTTGGCTGCCAGCCCGATGCGCACAATGGGCTCGCGGTCCAGTTGCAGGCTGCCCATGGCAAAGATGAACAGGTTCACCGCGTACGACAGCAGCGTGAGGCCAATCAGCACCTGGAACGTGCGCGGGCGCAGCACCAGCCAGATGCCGGCGCCGCACAGCACACCGATGGCCAGGGCAAGAATCACTTCCATCAGTCGCTGTCCCCGGGGTATGAGGCCAGCTGCGGCGTGCCGCCCAGTTCGGCGGTGCGTCGGTGTCCGCGTATGGATTGGTGCGCAATGGCGGTGAGGATGAGCAGGGTGGCGCCCACCACCACGCTGAACACGCCGGCATCGAAGAAGAGCGCGCTGGCCAGGTGGATCTCGCCCACCACAGGCAGTGCCAGCGTGGTGGTGTGCGAGGTCAGGAACGGGTAGCCGAACACGATGGAGCCGGCGCCGGTGGCCAGCGCCAGCAGCAGGCCGGTGCCTATCCAGCGCATCACGCGCAGCTGGAAATGCGCTTCCACCCAGTGCGTGCCGGCCACGATGTACTGGGTGATGAACGCAATGGAGACCATGAGGCCGGCCACAAAGCCGCCACCCGGCCGGTCGTGCCCGCGCAGGAACAAGTAGATCGCCAGCATGACCGCCACCGGCATGAGCAGCCGCACCAGCACCGCCGGCACCATCATGTAGCCCAGCGCGGTGTCGCGTGCGGTGCGCGGATTGATGAGATCGGTCATCAGGTCGGCCGGCACGACGCGCTGCTGCGGCGGCAGCAGCTCCACCTCGCGCGGCGGGCGGAAGCGCCGCAGCAGCGCGTACACCGTGAGCGCCACGATGGCCAGTACCGTGATCTCGCCAAACGTGTCGAAGCCCCGGAAGTCCACCAGCATGACGTTGACCACGTTGCTGCCGCCGCCCTGGGGCAGGGCATTGGCGATGAAAAAGGGCGAAATGCTCTGCGGCGCCGAACGGGTCATCATGGCAAACGCCAGCGCGGCCAGGCCGCAGCCGGACACCACGGCGATGACCAGGTCGCGCGCGCGGCGCGTCCGCACGCGCCAGTCCCGCGGTCCCGGGATCTCGGGCCGGCGCTTGGGCAGCCAGCGCAGGCCCAGCAGGAACAGCACCGTGGTGACCACTTCCACCGTGAGCTGGGTGAGCGCCAGGTCGGGCGCCGAGAACCACAGGAACGTCAGGCTCACGCACAGGCCGACCGCGCCCACCATGACCAGTGCCGCCAGCCGGTGGAACTTGGCCTGCCTGGCCGCCGCCAGCGCGCAGACCCCGCCCAGCAGCCAGAGCAGGCCGAATTCCAGGTCGGCCGGGACGCGCACGCGGTCACCCCAGCTCAGCCCGAAAGGCCAGAGCGACGCAAGCGTTGCGGCCAGCGTGGCGCTGACCAGCAGCACCAGCTGTGGCTGCAGCCGGCGTGTTGACAGCGCGCCCACGAGCCAGCGCGTACTGCGGTCCAGCGCGTACAGCGCACTGTAGAAGAAGCGGGCCCCGTCCAGCCAGCGCGCCAGCGGCGGCTCGATGAAGCGGTCGTTGCGCCGGCTCCAGTACAGCAGGAAGTAGACGGCGGCACCCCCGGCCATCGCGATTACGCTCATGAGCAGCGGCTTGGTCAGTCCGTGCCAGATCGCCAGGTCATAAAGCGGCAGGGTGCCGCCCACCACCGGCGTCGCCGCCTGCGCAAGGATGGCGCCTATGGACCACTGCGGCACGATCCCCACAAGCAGGCACAGCAGTACCAGCACGTCTATGGGCAGGCGCATCCACTGCACCGGCTCATCCGGTGCGCGCGGCAGGTCGCGCGCCACCGGCCCAAGGAAGGTGCCTGCGGCAAATCGCAGCGAGTACGCCACGGTGAACATGCCCGCCACCGTGGCGGCGACGGGCAACGCCAGGTCCAGCCAGGGCGTGGCCGCCAACGATACGGTCTCGGAGAAGAACATCTCCTTGGACAAGAAGCCGTTGAGCAGCGGCACGCCGGCCATGGCGGCGCTGGCGACAAAAGCGAGTACGCCGGTGATGGGCATCGCCCGGAACAGGCCGGACAGGCGCCGCAGATCACGCGTGCCGGTTTCATGGTCGACGATGCCGGCGGCCATGAACAGCGAGGCCTTGAATGTGGCGTGGTTGATGATGTGGAACACGGCGGCCACCGCGGCCAGCTTGCCGCCCAGCCCCAGCAGCAGCGTGATCAGCCCGAGGTGGCTAATGGTCGAGTACGCAAGCAGCCCCTTCAGGTCGTTCTGGAACATGGCCGTGCCGGCGCCCAGGACCAGCGTGATGAGTCCGGCGCCCGAGACCAGCCAGAACCACTCCGGCGTCCCCGAGAGCACCGGCCACAGGCGCGCCAGCAGGAAGACACCGGCCTTGACCATGGTCGCCGAGTGCAGGTAGGCGGACACCGGCGTTGGCGCAGCCATGGCCTTGGGCAGCCAGAACTGGAACGGGAACTGCGCGCTCTTGGTCAGCGCGCCCAGCAACACCAGCACCAGCATGGGCGTGTACAGTGGGTGCGCGCGCACAATGTCCCCGGCGCCCAGGATGGTGTCCAGCTCGTAGCCGCCGGCCATGTGCCCCAGCATGAGCACGCCGCCCAGCAGCGCCAGCCCGCCGCCCTCGGTCACGATGAGCGCCATGCGCGCGCCACGGCGCGCGTCCCGGCGGTGGTGCCAGTAGCCGATCAGCAAAAAGCTGAACAGGCTGGTCAGCTCCCAGAAGAACACCAGCTGCACGACGTTGCCAGACAGCACGATGCCCAGCATGGACCCCATGAACGCGAGGAAGAACGAGAAAAAGCGCGGGACCGGGTCGTCCTTGGACATGTAGTAGCGCGCGTACACGGCGACCAGCGTGCCTATGCCTGTGATCAGCAGCGCAAACAGCCAGGCAAAGCCGTCGATGCGCAGCTGGAAGTTGATGCCGGCCGAGGGCATCCACAGATATTCTTCCCACAGGACGTTGTCAACCATGACCGCCGGGTACAGCGTGATGATCCAGACCAGCGCCGCGCCGCCAACCAGTGCCGCCCAGATGGCAGCGGTATTGCGTGCGTGCGTTGGCAGCAACGCCGCAACCAGGCTGCCGGCAAAGGGCAGCAGGAGCAGGTAAACCAGGTGCATCAGCGCGTCAGGCGGGGTTCAGCAGGTTGTCGGTGGTTGGAGAACTGCAATCGACGGTGGGGAGGTGGTTTGCAGCAGAGCCACCGCACCACACGTATCGGTAGGCAAGGCCTTATTATCCGCACCCGGCTGCTCTGCCAGCGGGCGCCGGCGTCTCCGGGAACCTGACTGTCATCCCGGCGAGGGTGTTGTCGCTCTCCGACGTGTGCGAGACGTCTGCGTCCCAGCGGCGCAATGGCTCGGAAAGCGCTGTGCCCGCGCCACGCCCTGTCCCGGACCAGATAGCTGCGACGTGTTCCAGCGCTGCAGGCAGTTTATCGGCGTGCGCAGCGCAGGTGCGATGCCACCCACGCCACCCGTTCGGAACACGATGCCCGGGTGCACCGGGTCCGACCCGTTGCAGGCCAATCGCGACGTGCACATGCATGCAACTATTTGACGATGATGGGGTGGTACATGTTGAGCGCCTGCCCCACCGGCGAGCTGTAGGTGTTGGGCGCTGAGAAGCTTCCTTTCATCGTGATGGGCCCGTCGGTTGTGGTTCCCTGTACCCGATCGGAGCCGTCCACGCGACCGTCTTCGTCGTAGGAGAATTTGTACTGCTCGGTCAGCAAGCGTCCCTGGCCTGACAGGTTGTAGCTGCCGCTGATGGTTGCGCCGGTCATCTTGTCTATGGTCACGGTGCCCGTCAGACGTCCAGAAAGGATTTTCCAGGTGCCTTCAAAACCGGCAACGAACGTGGCGACATGGAGCTTTCCCTGCCAGCTTGTATAGAAGCCGGCCAGTGTCGGGATGGCTCCCAGGTGGTCCGTGTCGTCGTCGTCCGTCGGCGCAACGGCCACTGCCTCATAGGTCTGGCCTTCGTCCAGGTCATCGGCTTGCGTCCCCTTGAGCTGCAGCACGAGGTTGGCCGCCGCGTTCGCCTGCCACCCGCCCAGGCCGCCGTGCTGCGTGTAAACCGGCGGCGGCGGGGTCATGCCGGTCATGAATGTGAACACGTGTGGGCTGTAGACATGAATGATCACGTCCCTGGAGCCCTGTGGCGCCGCCATGAGTTCTTGCATGGATGCAATCAGCCCCATCACGTTTGGTGTGTCTCCGGAGTCCGTACCTGACCCATCGCCGGCAAGTTGCTGCATCAACGCAGTTGCCTTGTCCTTCATGTCCCCGGGGTTTACCTCGACACCGCTGGCCTGCGCTCCCATTTGGGTCAGCTGGCCTATGTTGTCGGTGCATGCGGCGCCACTGTCGCCGATGAGTCCGCTGAACGAGATGGTGCTGTCGCCGTTGGGTCGCATCCTGCCGGTTGGGTCGAATGACTCAACGCGAAAGAGTTCGCGGGCACTGCCCAGGCTGCCCAGACCGGGCAGGTTGGACGGGAGGTGGAGGTTGAGTGCTGAGTCCATGGCCGGTGCACTGCAGGGGTCCAGTGGCGCCAGCGTCAGCTTGAGCGTGTATTTGCGCGCCTGCGTCTTGCCGGCGTCGGGCGCCACGTTGACGACGCGGATCAGTCGGGGAGCGTCCGGTCCGTTGCTGCTGATGGTGGCGCGGAAGACGTTGCGCCGCTTGCCTGGCAGCAGGTCGACGCGCTCGCCGTCCACCACGAGGTGCAGATTTTCATGATCGCGCTCGAATTCAATCTTGAGTCCCGCCGTTTCGCCTTCGGGCACATCGATGCTGACCTGATGCGCGCTGGCAGCCACCTCCTGCGCCTTGCCGCTCACGGTTTTCTCGACCGTCTTGCCCTTTTGGTAGGGCAGCGCGATTTCCGGGGCATTTTTGTACTGCTTGCTGTCGGTCGCAAATTGCGCGACGAACTCGGGGTAGAGGTTGTACAACCCCTCCGGATCAAACGCGCGCAGGCCCTGGTCCGTGCCCGTGATGCCGCGGTCGGGTTTGAGGTTTTGCGCCAGGATGCTGTGCAGGTACTGGATGTCGTCGGTTGACCCCAAGTGCTGACCCAGCCACGTCCAGAAGCGCTGCGTTGCATAGCAGCCCAGCTTCTTTTCCTTTTTCGTGACCTTGCATTCGGGCCGCGACAGGGCGATGTCCCAGTGCCGGGTTTCCACGGGGCTGTGGGCGTGGCCGGCGCGGCGCAGCCAGCCGTAGAGCACCGCCTGCGCCATGCCCTCACCTATCCAGCGGTGTGAGTCCAGGAAAGGCACCGGGTTGTCATACGCATTCTGGATGGCATGAAAAAGCTCGTGTATGGGCGCGCCCAGACGGTAGCTGTCTTCCAGCAGCGCCTGCTCGCCGGCGCCCATGGCAAAGAAATAGTAGGGGCTGATGAACAGGTCGCTGCCGTCGTACCGGGCCGTGCCGGGCAGCTCGTCGGCACCAGTGATCCAGGCCACGTAGCGGTCTTGCCCGCCCTCGCTCTGGTGTGCCACCCTGGGCGCACGAAAGCCCAGCGATGCCAGCCATTGGCTGCCGGCCTCGAGGTCACGCGTGGCAAAGGAGGCCGCACCGGAGCCGGCGTCGTCGCAGTCGTCCGGATCCTGCTGTTGTTCTGCGGCATCGGTGCAAAAGACCCACCATTGGGTTGTCAGCCAGCCGCTCCCGGCAGCGTGTGCGGGTGTTGCGGCGCACAACCAGAGCGCACAAGCGAGCATCAGCGTGAGTTGAATTTTTTTCATGGGATGGCGTTCAAGGGCATATTTGCATGGTTGGGGACTGCGCGTGGGTCGATCTATTGGCCTGCCTTAACGTGATTGCGCGGGCAACCGGGGTTTGTCGTGGCGGTGCCATCCAGGGTTCCGTGCTTTCTTCGAAGTCGAACGCCAGCAGTGCACGCGTAATGGCGGCGAGATGGGCGTCGGGCAGCGTCGCTGATTTGCCGACATCGGGGAACCGCGCTTCGGAGTGGAAATCTTCGCCCTTGGCAGACGCAGTGCCAGGCCACTGGTCAACAGGCGCAAAGCCTTTGGCTTGCACAAATCGCGCTCTGTCGGTGTGCGTCACATCTGTGTGGGCTTTCCTGGAACGCATGGAGCCGGCGGCGACAACATGGGTGCCGGAGCAATTTGGCGTGCCGCAGGGCTTTGCCGCCTCCTGCACGTGTGGTGCAGACGCTGCGGTATTGGCGCCACCGCTTGCAGCCGCCGCATCTCTTTCGGGATAACGCCGTGCTACCCAACCAGAGCGACCCGAGCCTTTGCTGCGCACCAGGCACCAGGGCTGTGGCAGCGCGCTGCGCTGGCTCTGCGTCATTTGCATCCAGGTGGCTTGCGGCACCAGCGGCACGCAGGTGACCTGCTGCAGGCCGCGCTCGCCGGGCGCAAAGGTGGCAATGACGGCGTAGTCGGTGCCTGGCCCCATGCGGGCCTTGAGGACATCATCTGCGGCCACGCCGCTCACGCGCCAGGCGTCGGGGCCTTGGCCCTCCAGGTCGGCCCAGGCACTGGCGGCGAGCAGCGCCATGCTGGCCGCGAACATCCCGGTTTTGTTCGTGGCCACGCTCCTTGGGCTCAGGCGCGGCTGGTCTGCTCGAGCTTGAGCACGTCAACGATGTCGCGCACCAGCGCCAGCTCGTGCACCAGTTCGGTGATGCGGTCGCGCTCAAGCAGGCTGCGGAACAGGCCGCCGCCTTCAAAACGGTCGTGCTTGGTGGGCACGGCAATCAGCAGATGCTCGCCTTCAAAGGCGAGGCGCAACGAGTGCACCAGGGGCACCCCGGGGTCTTCTGCGCGCTCTGCCGCGACGACCGGATTGCTGAAGTGCGCTGCCAGCTCGGTCAGGCGCTCCATGAAGCGGGGCGTGAGCAGGTAGCGTGCCTCGACCTGGTCGGTGGACCAGGTGCGGAACGCGCGCTCAAAACGCGGGTCTTCCAGGATCACGCGTTCGGTGCCGGCAACCGCCTTGAGGCCGGCACGCTGGAACCTGCCGATGATCGGTGCGTTCGGCAGCACGCGCGTGATTCCGGCAAATGGCTTGGCAAAGGTGTATTGCAGCATGACGCCGAAGAACATGGTCTCGGTCTCTTCGTTGTCCTTCTTGTGGGCGACCAGCCTGACCTCGCACAACTCAAAGGCAACCCCGTTGTGTTCGCCGGAGATGCGATCTTCGAGCCGGCTGCGCGCGAACTGGTGCGGAACGATGCCGGCATCCACAAAGCGGTTCAGCGCAAAGGACTGGGGCTTGGTTTCGTAGTCGTAGCCAAAGAACTGGCAAACGGGCTTGACCAGCGCATGCTTGAGGCTGCCCCTGAAGCGGCGGCTGAACCAGGTGGCTCCCATGACCCCGGCAAATAGCGCAACCAGGCTGGCAATGAACACCGGGGTGGACACGTCCATGCCCAGCATGCCAAGCACCAGCGGAAGGGTGCCCAGGATGGCGACGACGACCAGGATTTTTACGGCGCGCGCCGTTTTGCGGCGCTTCTGTTCCAGCCGCAATAGCGCCGGTTCCATGTGTTGCCGGTAAAAGCTCTCGAACCCCTCGGGCAGTGCGCGGTCGGCGTGACCGGCTTGCGCATTGCTGTTCATTCGTTGCCACCTTTGCCGCCGGGTACGTGCAGGTACTGGTCTGCGTCAACGGGCTTGCGCGCCGCAGGCTCATCGAGTTCGAAATACGGCAGGGCCTGGACGCCCGCCATGCGGGCGATGACGGTGCCCGGGAAGATCTGCACGGCGCTGTTCAGCTCCGTGACGGCCGCGTTGTAGAAGCGGCGCGCTGCAGCGATGTGGCCTTCCACCTCGTTGAAGCTCTGCTGCGCCTGCACGATGGTTTCGCTGGAGCGCAGCTCGGGGTAGTTCTCGGCCACGGCAAAGAGGCGGCGCAGCTGCGCCTGCAGCGCGCCCTCCGCTTCCAGGTGGCGCTTGACCTCGTCGGCCTGCGTGGGGTCCCAGGTTTGCCGGGCGGCGGTGCGCAGCTCGGTCAGCCGGTTGAGCAGGTCGCGCTCGTGCGCCATGAACTGGTTGGCCAGCTTGAGCACGTTGGGCAGCAGGTCATGGCGCTTGAGCAGCTGCACGTCTATGGACGACAAAGCCTCCTGCGCCCGGTTGCGCCGCTTGATGAGCGTGGCATACCAGAAGTACGCCGCGAGCAGGGCCAGGACGATGACAATGATGAGCAGGAAACGCATGGGTGATCCTTCAAGCCATGGATTGCAGGCGAGTGGTTATTGGTGGGGATGCTCCGTGAGCGAGAAAAAAGGGGGTGCTGGCGGCGGCGTGCGCGCCTCAATGCGCTGTTGCGGCAGCAGCGATGGCGCCGCCGGTGGCGCTCACGTACACCATGCGGCCGAGCAAAGCAGCAGGGCAAGCATCAGTTTGTGTCGGTGCTTCCTGTTCATGGGTCATGCTCCTTTCAAGCAAGGTCGCCCGCCGGGTCAGCGCGCGGGCAGGCTCAGCTCCTGCCATTGGGGCCGGTCGCCGGGCAGGATGGTGGTGCGCAGCCAGGTTTCCGAGACGGCGTCGTCCATCAGGCCCTGCCACTGCAGCAGGCCGTGCATGTTGCTGTCCTGTCCCTGCACGTCGCGCGAGACAACCAGCGTCATGTCTGGGCGTTCGAACGATGTGGTTTCGCTGGCTTCTATGTTTTCGGGAGAGCCGACGGCTTGCGCATACAGCATCTCGGCCACGCGTACCGGTCCCGGCGCCCAGTCATGGTCGGGTTCGCGATAGACCGCTGCCGGCAGCGCGGCCGGTTGCACGGTCTGCCAGTTGCCATTGGGGCCGGTGGCGTTTTCAAGCGCCAGGCAGGGCTGGCCAAGGCAATCGGCGGCTGCCGCCGCATCGTCAGCAACAACCCGGCGGCTGGCTTGGCGGATGTCGGCATACTTGCCCTGCACCATGCCCATGGCCAGGCGCCAGCTCACGTGCGGCGCGGTGCCAAAGATGTCCCGGGGCGGCCAGAATGCCTTGTCGACGTATTGAATGACGTCCTGGTAGCGCGCCTCGCCCAGGTTGTAGCGCGTGACCTGGACGTAGGCCGTCGGGATGATCTCGCAGTCGTCGGCCACGTATCGCAGGTGATACGTGACGTGGTAGCGCGCGTGCGGGATGGCGCCTTCCATGGCGTCAAACACCAGCATGGCGCGCGCTACCGCGCCCATGTCGGCGTCGGGAAGCAGCGCCGACTGGCCGGCGGTGGGGAAGCGTGCCGGTGAATAAACCCGGTCCCAGTCGATTCCGGGCGGGCCGTCCACGTCCAGCGGCTGGTATCCGGTGGCGCCGGTGAAGCGGTCGGTATCGTGCTGGATCTGCTCGAGCAGGCTCGCGGGCGTGCGCGCGGTGCCGCCCGTGATGGTTGGTGCGGTGCAGCCATCGCTGCTGTCGGCAGCAGCCGTTGGGGACGCTGCTGCAGGGGCGGGCGCATGGGCGGAGGCGGCAGGAGATGGGGACGGCGCATCCGTGCCGGCGCCCCCGTCTTCACGCAGGTAGCGCTGCGCCACCCAGCCTGCGCGCGACAGGTCCTGGCTGCGCATCAGGCACCAGCGTTGTGGCAGCGCGCTGCGCTGGTCCTGCGTCATCTGCATCCAGGTGGCCTGCGGCACCAGCGGCACGCAGGTGACCTGCCGCAGGCCGCGCTCGCCGGGCGCAAAGCTGGCAATGACCGCGTAGTCGGTGCCGGGTCCCATGCGGGCGTTGAGCACGTCACCGGCGGCCACGCCGCTCACGCGCCAGGCGTCGGGGCCGTGGCCGTCCAGGTCGGCCCAGGCGCCGGCAGACAACAGCATGACCGCTGCGCCCGCCAGCAGGCGGCGGCCCAGCCTGCGACCGGGGGTTGTCTTGTTTCTCATGGACTGGTGACCTCTATGGTGCGCCGCGCCAGGTCCTGCCGTGAGCTGTTCAGGACATAGCGGATCTCGTAGGTGCCCGGCTCCTCGGGCATCTTCAGGTTGGCGGGGTTGCCCTCTGCGGTGTAGAAGTAGTGGATCTCGGCGTTGTTGCCATCACCGGGGCCGAAGACCGCGATGTAGTCGTTCTTGTAGTCGGGGCCTTCCCAGACCACGCGCACGTCGGAGCCGGCCGCTGCGCTGGCCGGCACGTCCAGCGACGCGCTGATGGGCGTGGCCTCTACGGTGCGCCGCGCCAGGTCCTGCCGCGAGCTGTTCAGGACATAGCGGATCTCGTACGTGCCCGGCTCTTCGGGCAGCTTCAGGTTGGCCGGGTTGCCGTCCGCGGTGTAGAAGTAGTGGATCTCGGCGCTGTTGTCGTCATCGGGCTTGAACACGCCAACGTAGTCATTTGCGTAGTCCGGCCCGCTCCAGGTGACGCGCACCTGTGATCCGGCCGGTGCGCTGCCGGGCGCCTCCAGCGACGCGCCAACGGTCGTGGCCTCTATGGTGCGCCGCGCCAGGTCCTGGCGCGAGCTGTTCAGTACGTAGCGGATCTCGTAGATGCCCGGCTGTTCGGGCATTTTCAGGTTGGCCGGGTTGCCCTCCGCGGTATAGAAGTAGTGGATCTCGGCGCTGTTGCCGTCGTCGACCTTGAATACGCCAACGTAGTCATTTGGGTAGTCTGGCCCGCTCCAGGTGATGCGCACCTGTGATCCGGCAGGGGCGCTGTCGGGCGCTTCCAGCGTGGCGTCTACGGTCGTCGCCTCTATGGTCTGGCGCGCCAGGTCCTGGCGGTTCTTGTCCAGGATGTAGCGGATCTCGTAGGTGCCCGGTTCCTCGGGCAACTTCAGGTTGGCCGGGTTGCCGGCCTTGGTATGGAAGTAGTGGATCTCGGCGCTGTTGTCGTCGTCTGGCTTGAACACGCCAACGTAGTCGTTCTTTTCGTCCGGGCCGGACCAGGTGACGCGCACCTGCGATCCGGCGGATGCACTGGCAGGGGCCTGCACCGATGCGGCGACCTTGACGACGATGGGGATGGTCAGCCTGGTGCCACCGGGTGGCAGCTCCAGCTCGGCTTCTTCGGTGGCGCCGTCGGCAATGCGTTCGACGGTCACGTCGTGCACGCCGGGGGGCAGCTCGGCGGTGACGACGCCGGCGTCCTCCGTTTCAAGAATGACTTCGCCCGTCGCGCCGTGGCGCACCGTCCAGCGCAGGCCTTCCTGTATCTCGGGACCCCCTTCCTGGTCCGTGGCAGCCAGCGTGGCCTCGGCCTGGGCCGCCTGCTGGGGTTCTGGAGCTGGCTTCGGTTCTGGAGCGGCTTCCTTTTGCACGACCCTGGCCTGCACCTGCTGCAACGCGTCCTTCAGCTCGGCCGCGTTGCTGGCCGGCACGAAGATGCCGCCGGTGTTGTCGGCAATGCACGCCAGCGCCTGGTTGCCGGCCTCGTCCAGGTCAAAGCCGACCACGTGCGCGGTAAAGTCCATGCCTTTTTGTTCCAGCTCGGCAGCCACCGCACAAGGGTCGCCGTGGCAGGACTCCAGTCCATCGGAGATGAGCACCACGGTGGCGTTGTTGTCGCGGTACTTGAGCACCTCGGCCGCGTGCAGCAGCGAATCGGCAATGGGCGTCTTGCCCTTGGGGTTGATGGCGTTGACCGTGGCGATGAACTG
>JALOAS010000119.1 GCA_023228705.1 Ottowia sp.
TGCACCGGATCAACCACACGCTGAGCCTGATCGCGCCGGAGGCGCGCTCGCGCTCGCACCTGCGCCGCGTCGAGCTGCTGACGATCATGCCGTCCCGGCGCATCGACCAGATCGCCGCGCGCCACACCCGGCACCTGCCGTGGACGGTGCGCGCGCTGATGCGCATGCTGGGCATGCGAGGCGGCGCAGCCGGCGCACGCAGCTCCGCGCTGGCCAGCTACCTGCTGTTCGAGCGCGAGTTCACAAGCGAACTGATCCGCCTGGGCCACGCCGACGGACTGGCCCAACAAGCGGCCATCGAGCGGTTCCTTGGCTGGACCACGGATTGACCGCCCGCCGCAGGGCGGCCCCGGCTTGTGGCCGCATGCAGGAATCCATACAATCCGCCGCGCACGTCGCCCGGCTGCGTTTCGTAGAACCTGATCAGAAACGACGCCCAGCAAGATCAGGCGCATGACGGATGACGATGACCGCGCCGCTGCGCGGCGGCGATGACTGCGGCTGTGCCGCCATGATTCACGTTGAGCGTTGAGCGTTGAGCGTTGAGCGTTGAGCGTTGAGCGTTGAGCGTTGAGCGTTGAGCGTTGAGCGTTGAGCGTTGAGCGTTGAGCGTTGAGCGTGGTGAGCTCACGCTGGACGCTGAACGCTTGACGCCAAACCTTCATCAGCCGCCGCAGGCGGCTTTCATCAAAGGCCCGCAAGGGTCGAGATCATCTGTCATCGGTCATGCGCCTGATCTTGCCAGGCATCGTTTTCAGTCAGGAACCAAATTGGGTACAGTAAAACGCCCGTGACCTGCCAGCCGCATTCTCCTGTCCAAAGCTCCGCCCCACGCCCTTGACCATGACCGCCCGCGCCGCTCCTGCCCCGCCAGCCCGCGCGCCGCACACGGCCCTGCTGCTCACCGGCGGCGGCGCCCGCGCGGCGTACCAGGTCGGGGTCCTGAAGGCCATTGCGCAGCTGCAGGCACGCCGTTTCCCCGGCGCCAGGGTGTCACCCTTTGACATCATCGTCGGCACGTCGGCCGGTGCCATCAATGCCGCAAGCATTGCCTGCTCGGCCGATGACTTCCAGCGCGGCGTGCGGCGGCTGTCCGCGGTATGGAGCCGGTTCCATGCCGCGCAGGTCTATCACGCCAATGCCTGGCATACGCTGGGTACGGCGCTGCGCTGGGGCGCCTTTGGTCTGCTGGGCTGGTTTGCGCCGCTGACCCGGCTGCTGCAACCGCACTCGCTGCTGGACAACGAGCCGCTGCAGACGCTGCTGCAGCGCGAGCTGCCGCTGGCGCGCCTGCCGCAGATGCTGGCGCAGGGGTACCTGCGGGCGCTGGCGGTCACCACGTCGAGCTACACCAGCGGCGAGCACGTCACGTTCTACACCGCGACCCGCGACATCCAGGACTGGCAGCGGGTGCGGCGCCGCGCCGTGCGCACGCCCATCACGATCCCGCACCTGATGGCGTCCTCGGCGATCCCGCTGCTGTTTCCGGCCACGCGCATCAATGCACCGGGCGCCAGCGGCTACTACGGCGATGGATCGATGCGCCAGATCGCGCCGCTGGCGCCGGTGGTCCACCTGGGCGCGCAGCGCATTCTGGTGATAGGCGTGGCCAGGGCGCTGGAGCCCATGGATGCGCCGGCGCAGGACGAGCCGGTCTACCCGTCGTTTGCGCAGGTGGCCAACCATGCGCTGGCCAGCATCTTCCTGGACACGCTGGCCGCAGACGCCGAGCGCCTGCACCGGATCAACCACACGCTGAGCCTGATCGCGCCGGAGGCGCGCTCGCGCTCGCACCTGCGCCGCGTCGAGCTGCTGACGATCATGCCGTCCCGGCGCATCGACCAGATCGCCGCGCGCCACACGCGGCACCTGCCGTGGACGGTACGCATGCTGATGCGCATGCTGGGCATGCGCGGCGGCAGCGCCGGCGCACGCAGCTCGGCGCTGGCCAGCTACCTGCTGTTCGAGCGCGAGTTCACCAGCGAACTGATCCGCCTGGGCCACGCCGACGGACTGGCCCAGCAAGCGGCCATCGAGCGGTTCTTTGGCTGGACCGCGGATTGACCGCCCGCCGCAGGGCGGCCCCGGCTTGTGGCCGCATGCAGGAATCCAGACAATCCGCCGCGCACGTCGCCCGGCTGCGTTTCGTAGAACCTGATCAGAAACGACGCCCAGCAAGATCAGGCGCATGACCGATGACGGATGACGATGGCCGCGCCGCTGCGCGGCGGCGATGACTGCGGCTGCGCCGCCATGATTCACGTTGAGCGTTGAGCGTTGAGCGTTGGGCGTTGGGCGTTGGGCGTGGTGGGCACACGCTGGACGCTGAACGCTTGACGCCAAACCTTCATCAGCCGCCGCAGGCGGCTTTCATCCAAGGCCCGCATGGGCCAAGATCACCTGTCATCCGGTACGCTGACAATGCTTGCCAATCAGGTCGTAGAATGAGCGGTTCCCCGGAATTCAACGCAAGAGCATGACCGCCCGGCAAATTTTTGTCACCACCGCGCTGCCGTATGCCAACGGCAACTTCCACATCGGCCACATCATGGAGTACATCCAGGCCGACATCTGGGCGCGTTTCCAGAAGCTGCAGGGCCACGCAGTGAACTTTGTCTGCGCCGACGACGCGCATGGCGCACCCATCATGATTGCGGCGGAAAACGCCGGCGTCACGCCCGAGCAGTTCATCGCCAAGGTGGCCGCCGGCCGGCAGCGCTACCTGGACGGCTTCCACATTGCCTTTGACAACTGGCACACGACGCACAGCCCCGAGAACACCGAGCTCGCGCAAGCCATATACAAGGACCTGAAGGCTGCCGACCTCATAGAAACACGCAGCATCGAGCAGTTCTACGACCCGCAAAAGGGCATGTTCCTGCCCGACCGCTACATCAAGGGCGAGTGTCCCAACTGCCACGCCAAGGACCAGTACGGCGACAACTGCGAGGTCTGCAGCGCGGTCTACTCGCCCACCGACCTCCTGGAGCCGTACTCGGTGCTCACCGGCGCGCGCCCCGAGCTGCGCCAGAGCGAGCACTTCTTCTTTCGCCTCTCGGACCCGCGCTGCATAGCCTTCCTGCGCGAGTGGACGCTGCCCAGCCGCCTGCAGCCGGAGGTGGCGCACAAGGTGCGCGAATGGATACTTCCGGGCGAGGATGGCCGGCCGCGCATGGGCGACTGGGACATCTCGCGCGATGCGCCCTACTTCGGCATAGAGATTCCGGACGCGCCGGGCAAGTACTTCTACGTGTGGCTGGACGCGCCCATAGGCTACCTGGCCAGCCTCAAGAACCTGCTGCACAAGCGCGGCGAGGACTACGACGCGTACATGGCGCAGCCCGGGCTGGAGCAGTACCACTTCATAGGCAAGGACATCATCACCTTCCACACGCTGTTCTGGCCCGCCATGCTCAAGTTCAGCGGCCGCAAGGTGCCCGACAACGTCTTCGTGCACGGCTTCCTCACGGTCAACAACGGCGAGAAGATGAGCAAGAGCCGCGGCACCGGCCTCGATCCGCTCCGGTACCTGGAGCTGGACATGAACCCGGACTGGCTGCGCTACTACCTGGCGGCCAAGCTGTCCGCGCGCAACGAGGACATCGACTTCAACGCCGACGACTTCATGGCGCGCGTCAACAGCGACCTCATAGGCAAGTACGTCAACATTGCCAGCCGCAGCGCCGGCTTCATCAACAAGCGCTTCGGCGGCAGGCTGGGCCCGCTGGCCGACGACGGCGCGCAGCTGCTGGCGGCCTTGCGCGACGCGCTGCCCCGGATCACGGCGTTGTATGAGCACCGGGAATTCAGCAAGGCGGTACGCCACATCATGCAGCTGGCCGACCAGGTCAACGCCTACGTGGACCAGAACAAGCCCTGGGAGCTGGCGCGCCAGGACGGAATGGACGCGCGGCTGCACGCGGTGTGCAGCGCGTGCATAGAGGCATTCCGCGTGCTCACGCTGTACCTGCAGCCCGTCTTGCCCCAGCTCGCCGCCGACGTGGCCGGGTTCCTGGGCACGCCGGCGCAGGACTTCAGCCACGTGCCGCAGGCGCTGGGACGCGGCTGGCGCATAGGCGCGTACCGCCACCTCATGCGCCGCGTCGAGGACAAGCAGCTGGACGCGCTGTTTGCGCCGCCCGAAGGCGCCGCAGCCAACACCGCCGACAGCGCCGACGCCGCGCCGCCGGCTCCGGGCGGCGAGCCCGTGGCCGACACCATAGGCATCGATGACTTTGCCAGGGTCGACCTGCGCATCGCGAAGATCCTGGACTGCCAGCCGGTGGATGGCTCCAGCAAACTGCTGCAACTGACGCTGGACGTGGGCGAGGAGACGCCGCGCAACGTGTTTGCCGGCATCGCGCAGCACTACCGGCCCGACGAGCTGCGCGGCAAGCTCACGGTCATGGTCGCCAACCTCGCGCCGCGCAAGATGCGCTTTGGCGTGAGCCAGGGCATGGTGCTGGCGGCCAGCCACGCCGATGAAAAAACGCAGCCCGGTATCTTCGTGCTCACGCCCTGGCCCGGCGCCCGGCCCGGCATGCGCGTGAGCTGAGCCCGGCCACCTGGACACCCGAACACCCGGTCCCGGACAACCTGGCAAACGCCGCCCTGACAGCCGTCCCATGCTGCAATTCCGCCCCAAGCTCATCGACTCGTTTGCCGGCTACAACCGGCAGCGCTTCCTGGCCGACCTGGGCGCCGGGGTCACCGTGGCCGTGGTCGCGCTGCCGCTGGCCATGGCCTTTGCCATTGCCTCGGGACTGAAGCCGGAGGCGGGCCTGTTCACCGCGATCATCGGCGGCCTCATCATTTC
Source organism: Ottowia sp. (assembly GCA_023228705.1). Classification (GTDB taxonomy): domain Bacteria; phylum Pseudomonadota; class Gammaproteobacteria; order Burkholderiales; family Burkholderiaceae_C; genus Ottowia. The sequence goes on from JALOAS010000119.1 coordinate 4,817, forward strand.
GCTGCTGGGCGGCAGCAAGGTGCAGATCGGCGGGCCGGCCGGCGCGTTCATCGTCATCGTCTACGGCATCGTGCTCGATCATGGCGTGTCCGGGCTCATCGTCGCCACGATCATGTCCGGCATGCTGCTTTTTGCCATGGGGCTGCTGCGGCTGGGCACGCTGGTGCGCTACATCCCCACGTCGGTCATCGTCGGATTTACCAACGGCATTGCCGTTCTCATCGCATTCACGCAGGTCAAGGACTTCCTGGGGCTGACCATTGCCGACATGCCCGGGGACTTCTTTGGCGTGATCGCCGCGCTGTGGCGGCACCGGGAAAGCTTCAACGGCTGGGCGTTCGGCCTGGCCACGGCGTCGCTGGCGGTGCTCGTGCTCTGGCAGAACGGGCTGCCCGCGCTTGGGCGCCGCATGCCCGCGCACCGCGGGTGGCTGGCGCGCGTGGCCGGCATCCCCGGCACCATCGTCGCGCTGGTGCTGGCCATGCTTGCGGTCAGCCTGTTCGAGCTGCCGGTTGAAACCATAGGCAGCCGCTTTGGCGGCATCCCGTCCAGCCTGCCGCACTGGTCCTGGCCCAGCCTGGACTGGGCGTCGACGCGGGTCCTGCTCATGCCCGCGATCACGCTGGCGCTGCTGGGCGCCATCGAGTCGCTGCTGTGCGCGCGCGTGGCCGACGACATCATCAAGGACCGGCACGACCCCAACCAGGAGCTCATGGCGCAGGGCATTGCCAACTTTGTCGCACCCTTGCTGGCCGGCATGCCGGCCACCGGCACCATTGCGCGCACGGTGACCGGCGTGAACGCCGGTGCCAACACGCCGGTTGCGGGAACGATCCACGCGCTGGCGCTGCTGGTCGTGGTGCTGGTTGCCGCGCCGCTGGCGGCATCGATTCCGCTGGCCACGCTGGCTGCCATCCTCATGTTCGTGGCCTGGAACATGGGCGAGTGGCGCGCCTTTGCCCACGTGCGGCGCATGACGCTGCCGTACGGCACGACGCTGCTGGCCGTGTTTGGCCTGACGGTGGTCTTTGACCTTACCGTGGCGGTGCAGTTCGGCATCTTTGCGGCCATCGTCACGTTCATCTACCGCATCGCCCGCATGTCGGGCGCCGAGCCGGTGCAGCTGCCGCCGCGGCAGGACGTTGCGAACGACATCAGCGCCTGGCGCCTGCACGGCGCGATCTTCTTCGGCGCCACGACCATCGCCGACCGGCTGCTGAAAAATCTCCCGAGCCGGGTGCTGGTGCTGGACTTTGAACACGTGCTCTACATGGACTCGACCGGGGCGGACGCGCTCAACACGGTGATTGCCGAATGTGCGGAACAAGGCGTGGCCGTGCTGTGCTCGGCGCTGGGCGCGCAGCCACTGGACATGGCGCGGCGCACGGGCATGCTCGCCCGCCTCGGGCATCCGCCTGCCGCCAGCCTGGAGCAGGCGCTGGCCACCGCGAGGTCGGAGCTGGCCGAAGCAGGCCATGCTGCGCGCGGAACCGGAGCCGGAAAGCCGTAGGCAGGCCAGGCGGAGCGCAGGCAAAGGCCCGGGTCTGCGCACCATGCCAGCGCCCGCACTGCGGGACGCGCTAGGCTCCTAGAATCAGGGCATGATTGCTCTCTCTGCGCTGGACGAATGCCTGCAACGGCTCGGGCAGGAAGACGGCGTGCTCGTGCAGGTGGCCGAAACGCGGGGCTCGGTGCCGCGCGAGACCGGAACCTGGATGGTCGTCTGGAAGAATGGCCTCTCCAGCACCATAGGCGGCGGCAACCTGGAGTATCAGGCCATTGCCGCCGCGCAGGCGCTGCTGGCCGGCCGCAGCGACGCGCCCGAATCCGGCGCCGTCCTGCGCTACCCGCTGGGACCCAGCCTGGGACAGTGCTGCGGCGGGGTCGTGTTCCTCAGCTACGAACGCATTGCAGCGGGCGACGGCCAGCGCCTGCAGCGGCAGCTTCAGGCCAGGCTGAGCCCGGTCGCGGTCTTTGGCAACGGCCACGTCGGGATCGCGCTGGTGCGGCTGCTGGCCACGCTGCCGTTTTCCGTACGCTGGATAGACAGCCGCGACGAGGCCTTCCCGACCCGGCCGCTGGTCAACGTGCACATCGACTACAGCGACCCCATGCACGCTGCCGTCTCCGAGCTGGCAGCCGGCACGCAGGTCCTCGTCATGAGCTACAGCCACTGGGAGGACCTGGACATCGTGCGCAACTGCCTGGAACGCGTCCGCGAGCGGGACGACCTGCCCTACCTCGGGCTCATAGGCAGCAAGACCAAATGGGCAATGTTCCGCCACCGTCTTGCCGCGCGCGGATTCAACGAAGACGAGATGGCCCGGGTCACCTGCCCCATAGGCCTGCCCGGGCTGGCTGGCAAGGAACCGGAAGTCATTGCGGTGGCCGTGGCCGCCCAGCTGCTGCTGAACGTGCGGGGCCCAGCCGCCGAACGCGCGGGCCAGCGGGCGGTCGCGCTGGCGCAGGATCCGGGTTTTCATTAGGTCTGCGCACGCCGCTCGTGCTATTCTTCCGTCCCGCAGAACACGTCTTCTGCCCCGTCTTTTGCCCCGGACCGGCCCGGCACCCAGGTACAGGCGCTTGTTGCACAAAGCAATTTGATGGGGTATAACAGAAAAACAACGTGTAAAGCGCGGGGCATTGAACTGGTATAGCGACGCGCGCGGCTACGTCGGAAACCGGTAGATAGACAGGGGTCATGCCCATGTATGCTTCAGCATCTGCTACCGAGTCCACCCGGCCGATTCGCTTTTACTTCCGCGGGCGCATCACGTCCGTTGACGGCGTCCATCCGACGCGAACCGTGCTGGACTGGCTGCGCGAAGACGCACACCAGAGGGGCACCAAGGAAGGCTGCAACGAGGGCGACTGCGGCGCCTGCACCGTGGTCGTCGGCGATCTCGACGCGCAGGACCGGCTCCGCTTGCAGGCCATCAACACCTGCATCCACTTCGTGCCCACGCTGGACGGCAAGGCGCTGTTCACCGTGGAAGACCTGCAGGGGCTGCGCCACACGCCGCAAAAACCCGCCGAGCAGGTGCAGCCACGCATGCACCCGGTGCAGGAAGCCATGGTTGACTGCCATGGCGCGCAATGCGGATTTTGCACGCCCGGCATCCTGATGTCGCTGTGGTCCGCCTACGAGGCGCACCAGGAAGCCGGCACCCGCCCCAGCCGCCAGGAGCTGGCCGACACGCTGGCCGGCAACCTGTGCCGCTGCACCGGATACCGCCCCATCCTGGACGCGGCACAA
>JALOAS010000120.1 GCA_023228705.1 Ottowia sp.
GGTGCGCGCCAGTTCCACGATCTGCTGGCGAAATTCTGCCGGATACGGCGTTCTCGTTCTTCCCATGGTTGGACTCCTTTATCCACAAGGTTAAGGTGTCCGCGAAATCGGGGCAACTCCAGGCGTTGCAAACACGCGCCCTGACGCCGGCTTGCGCGGGTCCTGATGCCCTTCGTTCTTGACAACTCGGTGCTTTGCGGCTGGCTGTTTGAAAACCAGGCCACCGCCTATACCCAAGCAATGGCCGAGCGGCTTGAAAAGGACAGCGCCGTCGCACCTGCATTGCTGCCGCTGGAATATGCCAACGTCCTGCGCACCGCTTGCAAACGGGGCGTGATCAATGCGCAAACGGCGCAAGAGATGCTTCGGCTGCTGGCCACGCTGCCCATAGACATTGACCTCGCGCGGCCCGCGCCTGCCCAGATCCTGGACCTGGCGCTGCGCCATGATCTCAGCAGCTACGATGCCGCATATCTGGATCTGGCGCTGCGTTGCAAGCTGCCCATTGCAACCCGGGACGAGGCGTTGGCCCGGGCCGCTTGCGTTGCGGGCGTGGGCCTGGCACAACCCGGGCCGTAAGCGTTCCTGGCAGTACGGGCCCGCACCGCTTTCAGCGATAGACCAGGTCGCGGAAGTACAGCGACAGGTCGGGCCAGTAGGTGATGACCAGCAGGCAGCCCATGACGACCGCGACGAACGGCAGCAGCGGGCGCACCAGCTTTTCCATGGAGATGTTGGCCACGGTGCAGGCGGCAAACAGGTTGACGCCAAAGGGCGGGGTCACCATGCCCAGCGCCAGGTTGACGACCATGATGACGCCAAAGTGCGACGGGTCGATGCCAAACTGCAGGGCCACCGGCAGCAGCAGGGGCGCCAGCACGACGATGGACGCCGACGTCTCTATGAACATGCCGATGAAGAACAGCGCCACGTTGATGCCGAGCAGAAATGTGATCTCGCTGCTGAAGACCTGCCCCAGCCAGCTGCCCAGCGCCATGGGAACGCCGGCGCGGTTCAGCAGGAACCCGAAGACGCCGGCGTTGGCGATGATGAACATGATGATGGCGGTGGAGACGACCGAGCGCCGGAATGTGCGCGAAATCGTCACCAGGTTGAGGTCGCGGTAGACGAAGATGCCGACGAACAGCGCGTAGACCACGGCCACGGCCGACGCCTCGGTCGGCGTGAAGATGCCGCCGTAGATGCCGCCCAGGATGATGACCGGCATCAGCAGCGCCAGCCAGGCGCGCTTGAACGACGCCCACAGCGGCAGGCGGCCGTCGCCGTCGTGCTTGCCCAGGCCGTGGCGCCTGGCGTGCAGCCAGACGTAGCCCATGAGCGCCAGCACCAGCAGCAGGCCGGGACCTATGCCGGCAATGAAGATCTCGCCCACCGAGGTGTCGGTGGACACCGCGTACAGGATCATGGGGATGGACGGCGGGATGATGACGCCCAGCTCGGCGGCCGTGGCCTGCAGCGACGCGGCAAAGGGCGTGGGATAGCCCACCTTGACCATGGCCGGGATGAGGATGGCGCCCACGGCAAAGGTGGTGGCCACGCTGGATCCGGCCACTGCGGCAAAGATCATGCAGGTCAGGACGCAGCTGCACGCCAGCCCGCCCTGGACGCCGCCGACCACGCTCTTGGCAAACTCGACCATGCGGTCGGAAATGCCGCCGGCTTCCATCAGGTTGCCGGCCAGGATGAAAAACGGCACGGCCACCAGCGGGTACTTGTCCATTGCAGCGTACAGCTGCTGCACGATGACCAGCCAGGTCATGTGTCCGTCCAGCCCGACGCCAAGAATGGACGCCAGTCCTATGGCCACCGCCACCGGAACGGTCAGGCCAAAAAAGACCAGCATGGTCAGGACCATCAGCTGCGTCATGGGCAGTTGCCGTCGCGGCGGCTACAGCGTGCGCCGGTGCGCGCGCCGCGGTCCTTCAATCCAGTACGCCACGGCCGCCACCAGCGACAGCGCCGTGCCGGTGGGGATGGCCGCGTAGATCCATGAGATGGAAACGCCCAGGCTGGGCGTGCTCTGGAAGCGCACGCGCCAGGTCATCTGCACGCCTATCCAGAGCAGGAAGAGCAAAAAGCCCACGACGATGCAGAGCACGCCGTGCTCGAGCCAGCGCGCCTTGCGCGGCGCCAGCAGGTTGTGCAGCAGGTCCACGCTGAGCATGGCGCCCACGCGGAACGCCAGCGCCACGCCCAGCATGACGGCCCAGATGATGGCCGCCCGCGTCCATGCCTCGGACCAGGCCGACGGCGAGCGCAGCACAAAGCGTGCCAGCACCTGGTAGAAGCCGGCAGCCACCGCAGACCACAGGAAGGCCTGCGCGGCCCACGACACCAGCCGGAACAGCGCCTTGTCAAGAACGGTCAGCCAGCGCAGCACGGCCGGTCCAGCGGCGGCTTACTGCGTATTGCGAATGGCTTCGATCAGGTCTTCGCCAAACTGCTTGTAATACTTGGGATAGACCGGCTCCACCGCCTTGACGAACGCGTCGTGGTCCACCGTGTTGACCTCCATGCCGTTTTCCTTGAGCTGCGCGATGCCGCTCTTTTCCACCTCGTCGACAAACTGCCGCATGCTGGTCACGGAATCTGCAGCGGCCTGCTCAAAATGGGCCTTCTCCGCGTCCGGCAGGCCGTTCCACGCCGAGGGCGACATCAGCACCAGCGCCGGGCCATACACGTGCCCGGTCAGCGACAGGTACTTTTGCAGCTGCCACAGCTTGATTGACACGATGACCGAAAGCGGGTTTTCCTGCCCGTCTATGGTGCCCTGCTGCAGCGCCGGCTGCACCTCCGGCCAGGCCATGGGCGTGGCCAGCACGCCCAGCTCGCGGAACGCGGCCAGGTGGATGGGGTTTTCCGTGATGCGGATCTTCAGCCCCTTGATGTCCGCCGGCTCCTTGACCGGGCGCTTGTTGTTGGTCAGGTGGCGGAAGCCCTGCTCGCCCCAGGCCAGCGCCACGAGGCCGTGCTTGGGAAACTCGGCCAGCATGTCCTGCCCGATGTCGCTGTCCAGCACCTTGCGTGCATGCGCCAGGTCGCGAAACAGGAACGGGATGTCAAAGACACCGGCCTGCGGCACGAAGTTGAGCACCGCGCCGGTGGACACGATGGCCAGGTCGATGGTGCCCAGCTGCAGCCCTTCGATGACCTCGCGCTCGCCGCCCAGCGCGCTGTTGGGGAACTGCTCGATGCCGTATTCGGAGTTGTTGTCCTTCAGGCTGTCGACAAAGGCCGCGGCGCCCGCGCCGTAGTGCGAATCTTTCGACAGCGCATACGCCATCTTGAAGTCGGTCTGGGCCAGTGCCGGTGTGGCAGCCATCGTCCCCAGCAGGGCAGCAGCCGCCAGCCACTGCATCAGTTTCTTGCAAAAACGCATGTTTTTCCTCCCCCGGCGCGGACGAAGCATGACAATCCCGGCCGCCAGGTCTGTTTAAAAAAAGCCCGGTTCCCGTTGCCCTGTGGCTGCGTGGCATCGTGGCGCGAGACCGTGCGCAAGGCAGGCCCGGCCGGTTGCGTGCGTTGTATGCAGGTGCCGCGCTGCCGCAGGGAGCGCAGCCATTTTGGCACAAAGCCGGCCGCCTGCAGCCTTGTCCCTGCTTGCGGCGCGGCCAAGAATCCTGGCGCGGCATGGGCACGCTGGCAGCACGGCGATGCGGTCCGGGCCACAATGCAGGCGTAGCACCTGCTGCACTGCCGTCCCGTTCAGGCCCTGCTTCGTTCTTGCCACCATGATCCCGTTCCCGCCCGTTGTCATCGTCCAGATGGGATTGCCGCCGGCGCCGCTGATGCAGCGCCTGGGCGACCAGGCGGACTGGTTTGCCGCGGCGCTGGGCCGCCAGCGCAGCGAACTGCGCGTCGCCCAGCCGTTCCTTGACGAGCCGCTGCCACGCGCGGATGATTTTTCGCTGGCGATCGTGACCGGGTCCTGGTCCATGGTGGCCGACCGCGAGCCCTGGAGCGAGCGCACTGCCGCGTGGCTGGCCGAGCTGGTTGCGCAGGGCAAGCCGGTGCTGGGCGTCTGCTACGGGCACCAGCTCATGGCGCATGCGCTGGGCGGCCGCGTCGGCGACCTGCCGGGCGGACCCGAGCGCGGGGTCTTTGCGCTGACGCTGACTGCGGCCGGTCGCCGCGATCCGCTGCTGCAGGGGCTGCCGCAGCACTTTGCAGCCTACCTGTCGCATGCCCAGGCCGTGCTGGAACCGCCGGCCGGCGCGCAATGGCTGGGCGGGACCGGGCGCGATGCGTACCAGCTGCTGCGCTACGGCCCCAACGCGTTCTCCATGCAGCCGCATCCGGAATTCACGCCAGCCATCATGGCAGCCTGCGCGGCTGGTCGCGAAAATGGCAACGCAGCGCTGGACGACCGGAGTGCGGAACAAGTTGCGCAGTCGCCCTGGCTGCCGCAGCCCCACGCGCTGCTGCGGCGCTTCGTGTCCCTGCATGGCGGCCGCCGTGCAGCGGATGCGGTCGCTGCCGTGTCCGTGCTCGGCTGATGGCTGCCGGGCACCTGGTTGAATGGAATGACCGGAGCGACGCCGGGTTGGCCGTTGACCCCACGCTTTCGCAGCCCCTGGCGCACGGCATGAGGTCCTGCTACCATGAACGCAGGTCGGCTGCGTGCGGCAGGTGTCGCACCTGGGACCGGCCAGGGAGACGATCATGAGCTCAGGCAGCGGATCACCAGCGCATGCGAGGCGTGAAACCTTCTCTGGCCGCAGCGCGTTCATCTTTGCCGCCATCGGGTCGGCGGTGGGCCTGGGCAACATCTGGCGCTTTCCCTACATTGCCTACAGCAACGGCGGCGGTGCCTTCATCATCCCGTACCTGGTGGCGCTGCTGACGGCCGGCATCCCCATGCTGTTCCTGTTCTACGCCATAGGCCACCGCTACCGCGGCTCGCCGCCGCTGGCGTTTCGCCGGCTGCATCCGGGCACCGAGGTCCTCGGCTGGTGGCAGGTGCTGGTGAGCCTGGTCATCACGGTCTACTACGCTGCGGTCATTGCCTGGGCGCTGTCGTACGTGTGGTTTTCGGTGACGCAGGCCTGGGGCGACGATCCGGGCGCGTTTTTCCTCAACCAGTACCTGCACGTCAGTGAAGACTTCGGCCTGACGCTGGACTTCGTGCCCGGCGTCCTCACGCCGCTGGTCCTGGTCTGGGTGGCTGCCCTGGCCGTCCTGGCCTTTGGCGTGCAAAAGGGCATCGCGCGGCTGTCCATGGTGTTCATGCCGCTGCTGTTCCTGCTGTTTGGCGCGCTGGTGGTGTTTGCGCTCTTCCTGCCCGGTGCCGGGCGCGGGCTGGATGCCCTTTTCACGCCAGACTGGTCCGAGCTGACCACCAGCTCGATCTGGATCGCCGCCTACGGCCAGATCTTCTTCTCGCTGTCGGTGGGCTTTGGCATCATGGTCACCTACTCGTCTTACCTGAAGAAAAAAACCGATCTCACCAGCAGTGCGCTGGTCGTCGGTTTTTCAAACAGCGCCTTTGAGCTGCTCGCGGGCATAGGCGTGTTTGCCGCGCTGGGGTTCATTGCGACCAACACCGGGCAGCCGGTGGACGAGGTGGCCGCCTCCGGCGTCGGGCTGGCGTTCATCGGCTTTCCCACCATCATCTCGCAGGCGCCGGGCGGTGTCTTCCTGGGCGTGCTGTTCTTTGCGTCGCTGGTGTTTGCCGGATTCACGTCGTTTGTCAGCCTGATCGAAGTGGTGCTCTCGGCCGTGCGCGACAAGCTGGGGCTGGGCCGCGTGGCTGCAACGCTGGGCGTGGGCATTCCCATGGCCGTGTTGTCGGTCGTGCTCTTTTCACCGTCCACCGGCCTCAACCTGCTGGATGTCACCGACGCCTATGTCAACAGCTTCGGCATCGTTGCGGTGGCGCTGGCCGTGCTCATGACCCTGGCCGTTCTCATCAACGCGCTGCCCGTGTTGCGCAACCACCTCAACGCCGTCTCCTCGTTCCGGGTTGGTCGCGGCTGGCAGCTGATGGTTGCCGGCGTCACGCCCATCATCCTGGGCTACACGCTCATCAATTCGCTGCAAGACCACATCCGCGACGGCTACGAAGACATGCCCGGCTGGTTTGTCGGCACTTTTGGCTGGGGCACGGTCGTTGGCATCATCGTGCTGGCCTGGCTGATCTCGCGCATCCCGTGGAGCACCCGTTCCGCGCTCGATGCGCCGGACCTGGACGGCAAGCCCGTTGCCGGTCCGGTGCTTGACCCCGCGATGGACGGCAAATGGTCGCATGAGACAGGAGCGCAATCATGAGTTCTGCCGCGGTCTGGATGATGCTGGTGGCCATGGCCACCGTCTGGGGCGGGCTGGTGCTTTCGGTCCTGCACCTGATGCGGCATCCGGAAGAACCGGAGGAGTGAGCTGCGCCACCGGCTGCGTGGGTGCGCCGCATGAAGCACTGCGCCGGGGTGGTCCAAGCGCCAAGCACAGGTGCGCACGGCCGGGGGTCAAACCACGCGCACCACCAGCGCCCAGAATGCTGCGTGGGTCCGGGCGCGTCCCGTACCCGCTCCTGCGCTACGGGCCACGCGCCTTTTTGTGCAGCCGCTCCCCGAGTTCACGCGGCTGATCATGGTCGCTTGCGCCAGGTTGCCTCCGAGCGCAAATTTGCGAGCCGTCTTTGCGCCGGACAGCACCCTGCGCCAGGTTCAGAGGTAAAAACACCGTGCCTCGCCGGGCGTCCAGACGCTCAGACCCTGCAGGAGCCAGCCTTGTATCCCGTTGCGGTAATAAAGAATGCGTTCTGCAGGAAATCCGGCGGCGGTGATCTTGTGAATCGCAGTGGGCGACTGTCCGCACCACACGCCGTTGCAGAACATGGCGACGGTGCGTACCGTGCTGCAATCCCAGCCGTTGCCCAGGCGCCGGCAACCCAGCGCCTCAAGCGCCACGTCGGTTTCGGTAAACGGCAGGTTGATCGCGCCCGGGATCGTGTACTTCGCATACTGCTCGGGCTTGCGGCCATCGGCAACCACGATGTCTTCAGATTGCAGCGCCTTGATCAGTTCGAGCTCACCCAGCGGCACGACGCCGGGCACCGGCACCAGCGGCTGCAACACCGCCGGCGGCGCAGGACGCGAGGTGCGGGACCATGCCATGGGCAGCCGATGCTCCGGATCTGCAATCCGCCTGATTTGCAGCGGCCCGTTGGGCGACCGGACTTCGACGGCGGTGACGTCGGGGGCGATGCAAACGGCGTGTGCCTCGTCCATCCGGTCAGGCGTCCTTGACCACGCCGGCCAGAAGATCGCGCACCTGCCCGGCAATGCGCATGAGGTCCGCGTTGTCGATGGCTTGCATGGAGGCGACCGGATCGATCGCGGACACTTCAACGCCGTCATCAACCTCGCGCAGGATCACGTTGCAGGGCAGCATGGCGCCCACGCGCGGCTCCAATCCCAGCGCCTGATGCGCGATCTTCGGGTTGCAGGCGCCAAGGATTCGATAGCCGGGCATGTCCTCATCCAGCTTCTCCTTGATCGTCGTCTGCACGTCGATCTCGGTCAGCACGCCAAAACCGACCTCGCTCAGCGCCGCCCGGATGCGATCTTCCACGGCATCAAGCGTGGTGCCGGAGATGGTTCGATTGATTGTGTAGCTCATGTTTTGCAGCCTTTCTCTGTTTGCAATTGCCGCGCATCACTTGCGCAGGTATCTGGTCAGTACGGCAACGGGGAGTACGGTCAGAACCTGGATCAGCAGCATCCGGACTCTGCCAAGCCCCATGCCAAGCTCCATTTTGTTCGTCATTCGTCAACTTCGTTTTCCCTTACTCGGTTCCCCATGGTCAGGTGACGGTGAATTGCGCCATCATGT
>JALOAS010000121.1 GCA_023228705.1 Ottowia sp.
AGAATCTGCCCACTCGGCGTTGCAAATGCTCGCCATGGCACGGGCCATGCCTGCGCTTTGCGTCTTGATTGGACAAATTCTGACGATCCTCTCGAGCGCGATCAATTCATTCTCAAGCTCTGAGGCCCCGCTTCAGGCCGCTTCGGCGGCGGGGCGTGGCTACCGTACACTTGACAGGCAAGGTACGGGTACAGTACAGATACACAAAGGGGGACGCAGAGCCCTCGCAACAACGGGGAGCTTGCATGAAACCCAGGGTCCTGATCACCGAGGACGAGCCCAACATCGTCGAGTCGCTGACGTTCATCCTGACGCGCGCCGGCTACGAGGTGTCCTCCGTGGCCGACGGCGAGGCCGCCATGCAGCGGCTGCGGGCCGAACGGCCCGACGTCATGATCCTCGACCTCATGGTGCCCAAGCTGAACGGCTTCGAGGTGCTCAAGCGCGTCAAGAGCGACCCGGCGCTGGCGTCGCTGCCGGTGCTGGTGCTGTCGGCCAAGGGCCAGGCACACGACCGGCAGATGGCAGAAGAAATCGGCGCCGACGCGTTTGTCACCAAGCCGTTTTCAAACCGCGACCTGGTCGAGCGCATTGGCCGGCTGTGCGCGCCGGCAGGCCGATGAACCTGGAATCCGCAGTTGACCGCTTATTTTCCTTGGCAGCTATTTGTTATTGCTCGAAGTTTTGCGTTTTTCAATGTCCGCCCATCAGATGAAGACGCCATGCGCCTGATCGCACAGCGCTGGACGCGCCATGCTGCGTTGCTCCGCCTTGCAGACAGCAAGTCTGCGGCGTTGTCGCCTTGCAGGGCGCCCCGCAGCCAGAGGCTGCTTCTGTTCGCGCTGTCCAAAGGTGCGCAGGCACCTTTGGAGCCGCAGCACTCACCCTTGCCTGACACGCCCTTCGCTGCACGCTCAGGCGACCATCTATGCGGAATCCAGGATGAACGAAGCGCACGCGCCTGAGGGCACCACCACCAGCGCCGCGGTGGCGCTGCCGCTGCTGGGGCTGTTCCTGCTGATGCCGCCCGTGGTCACGCTGTTTGCCGGCGGCATGGGCGTGGCCGGCGTGCCGCTGATCGCGATTTACCTGTTCGGGGTCTGGGCCGCGCTCATCCTGTGCGCCGGGCTGCTCGCGTGGCGGCTGCGCCCCGAGCGGACGCGCACGGACGATCCGGCAGACGAGCGCCGGACGGGGCATCCCGACGCAGCCTGACGGCACCGCGATGCTGAGCGCCAACGTCGTTCTCATCGTCGCCCTGCTCTACGTGGCGCTGCTGTTTGCGGTGGCGTTCACCGGAGATGCCCACGCGCGCCGCGGCGACGCGCGCTGGCTGCATTCGCCCATTGTCTACACGCTGTCGATCTCGCTGTACTGCACGTCGTGGACCTACTACGGCGCCGTGGGTTCGGCCGCGCGCGACGGCATGGCCTTCGTCACCATCTACCTGGGGCCAACGCTGGTCTTCGTGGGCTGGTGGCTGCTGCTGCGCAAGATGGTGCGCATAGGCCAGGCGCACCGCATCACCTCGATTGCCGACATGATCTCGTCGCGCTACGGCAAGAGCGGCAGCCTGGCGGCGCTGATCACGGTGATTGCCGTGATCGCAATCACACCGTACATCGCGCTGCAGCTCAACGCGGTAACGACCAGCTTCCAGGTCATCAGCAACGAGGGCGCCGATGCCCTGACCGGCTTTCCCAGCGCCGAGCCGGACTTTCGCATCGCGTTCTGGGTCGCTGCCGGCATGGCGTTTTTCACCATCCTGTTCGGCACCCGCAACATCGACGTCAACGAGCGCCACCACGGCGTGGTGGCGGCCATCGCGCTGGAAGCGGTGGTCAAGCTGGTGGCGCTGATCGCGGTCGGGCTGCTGGTCGTGCTCAGCATGGGTGGCGGACTGGACCAGCTGCTGCAGCAGGCGCCGACCGCGTACCTGCGCGACCGCTCGGCGTTTGGCGCCACCTGGGTCACGCAGACCTTTCTTGCCGCCACCGCAGTGATCTGCCTGCCGCGCCAGTTCCAGATGACCGTGGTCGAGTGCTCGGGCGAGCACCAGCTGCGCACCGCGTCCTGGCTGTTTCCGCTCTACATGCTGCTGGTCTGCGTGTTTGCCCTGCCCATTGCGATCAAGGGGCTGGAGTACCTGCCGGTGGGCGCCAATCCGGACATGTTCGTGCTCACGCTGCCCATGTGGGCGGGGCAGGAAGCGCTCACGCTGTTCGCGTTCATCGGCGGATTCTCGTCGGCCACGGCCATGGTCATCGTGTCGGCCATTGCGCTGTCGACCATGATCTCCAACCACATCATCATGCCCGTGGCGCTGCGCCTGCCCTGGGTCAAGCTGGACGCCTCCGGCGACCTGCGCCGCTTCCTGCTGATCAGCCGCCGCATCGCGATCACGCTGATCCTCCTGCTGGGGTTCCTGGATTTCCGCTTCTCGGCGCAGTCGGCCGGGCTGGCGTCCATCGGCCTCATCTCCTTTGTCGGCATCGCGCAGTTCCTGCCGCCGCTGATCGCCGGCCTGTACTGGCGCCACGCGACGGTGCATGGCGCCTTTGCCGGCGTCCTGTGCGGCTTCCTGGTCTGGATCTACGCGCTGTTCCTGCCCAGCTTCGGTGACAGCGTGGTGCTGAGTCAAAGCCTCATCGAGCATGGGCCCTGGGGCTGGACGCTGCTGCGGCCCGGCGCGCTGTTCGGGCTGGAAGGACTGAATCCGCTGGTGCACGCCACGTTCTGGAGCATGACGGTCAACGTGCTGCTGCTGGTCGGTATCTCGCTGGCCATCGGCCCCAATCCCATGGAGCGCCTGCAGGCCACGCTGTTCATCGACATCTTCCGCACGCCGGCCAGCGAGAGCGCGCGCCTGGTCAACCGCTCGGCCACGCGCCGCGACCTGGTGACGCTGGCGCGGCGCATCCTCGGGCCGGAACAGGCGCGGGCGCTGTTCCAGGATGCCGAGCGCCGCCATGGGCTGAAGGACGATCAGTCGCTGGTGAGCAACGAATTCATCTCGGAGCTGGAGCGCAAGCTGGCCGGCAGCGTGGGCGCCGCGTCGGCGCGCGCCATGATCTCGCAGGTGGTGATCGGCGAGACCATCAGCCTGTACGAACTCAAGCGCATTGCAGACGAGACACAGCGCATGCGCGACTACAGCCGGCAGCTGGAGCAGAAGTCACGCGAGCTGGCCGCCGCCAACGACCGCCTGAGGTTGCTGGACAGCCAGAAGGATGAATTCCTGAGCCAGGTCAGCCACGAGGTGCGCACGCCCATGACCTCGATCCGGTCCCTGTCTGAAATCCTGCGCGGCACCGAGGACATAGAGCACGCGCAGGCGCGGCGCTTCGTCGGCATCATCCACGATGAGAGCATCCGCCTGACGCGCCTGCTGGACGGTATCCTGGACATGAGTTCCCTGGAGGCCGACGAACAGCCCTGGCAGCTGCAACCCACGGACCCGGAGGCCATCCTGGACCGCGCCATACGCGCCTGCGAGGGAATCGCCTACGACCGCGGGCTGCTGGTCTTCGGCGGCCCGCGCGTTGGCTCCGGCCGCATCCAGGTCGCCGCCGACCCGGACCGGCTGAACCAGGTCTTCATCAACCTGGTCTCCAACGCCATCAAGTACAACGTCAACCCCAAGCCCTACGTGCGCATTTCCAGCAGCGCCGAAGGGAGCGACTACGCGGTGCTGTTCGAGGACAACGGACCAGGCATCCGGGCCGACGAGCGCGAGCGCATCTTCCTGAAGTTCTCACGCGGCTGGGCACACACCCGCACCGGCACCCAGGGCACCGGGCTGGGACTGGCGATCTCGCATCAGATCATGCGCCGGCTGGGCGGCACGCTGGAGCTGCTGCCGGACACCGGGCAGGGCGCCCGCTTCCGCGTGCGCATGACACTGGCCACGCAGCAGGGGCCGGAACCTGACCCGGCTCCGCTGCGTGCGCCCCTGCATCGGCGCAATCAGGTGTAGGGACCCAGGTCGCAGCCGAAGAAGTCGGGCGCCTGCAGCGCCTTGTCGCCCTCGACGCGTTCGACGATTTCCCAGTAGTCCTCGTCGTTGCGCATGTCGGCCTTGGCCTTGCCACGCACGACAAAGACCGGGCGCACGCACTGGTGGTCGCCAGCGCGGTAGTGTACGTCACCCACGACCGAGGGGATGGTCTCTTCCTTCTCGAACTGCTTGATGACGTCCACCGGGTAGAAGCTGCCGGCTTCAGTCACCATGCGCGCCCAGTGAGCAAAGCTCATGTAGGCGTTCTCTGCACCCCACTCGGGCCGGTAACCGTACTTCTCGTGGAACGAATCGACAAAGAGCTTGGCCAGCGGGTATTTCTCATCCTCGGCCAGCGTCCACCAGAAGTCAGTCGCGGCAAACACGCCCTCGCTGATGTCCACGCCCGCCTCCGGCGCAAAGAACGGGATCTGGTAGGGCAGCACCAGCGTCATCTTGGGCAGCAGGCCGAACTGCTTGGCCTGCTGGCTCGACAGCACGGCATCGCGCCCCCAGTTGACGTTGATCAGGAACTCGGCGCCCGAGTTGGCGATGTTGGTCAGGTACTGGCTGAAGTCCTGCGTCCCCAGCGGCGACACCTGGTTGGTCACCGTGGTCCAGCCACCGTCTTCCTTGAGGTGGCGTTCGGTGGATTCGGTGGTGGTGTGCCCGTAGGTGTAGTCCGGCGTCATGAATGCCATCTTGCGGTCCTTGCCAAAGGCATTGAGCAGGACGGGCGCAATCGAGTTGGCTGCCATCTCGCCGTAGAAGCCCTGGCGGAAGCCGTAGCGCACGCAGTCCTTGCCCGTGGTGTCGTTGGAGCCGGAGATACCGGCCATGTACAGCACCTTCTCGCGCTGCGCGAACTTGTTCAGCGCCACCGCCACCGCTGATGACGTCGAGCCCACCATCAGGATGGTCTTCTCGTTGGTGATGAAGTTCTGCTGCTCCTGCAGCGCATCGTTGGGGTGGGCCACGGAGTCGGCCGAAACCAGCGCCACCTTCTTGCCCAGCACGCCGTTGTCGATCTTGGGCGCGATGGCCTTCATGAGCTCGTGGTTGGTGTTCATGTGCTCGACGGCCAATTCCCAACCCTTGAGCTCGTCGGCGCCCTGCAATCCGTAGGTGCCAGTCAGCGGGACCGTGGCGCTGAGGTGAATGGTGTCGCCGGACGAGCCGGCCGGCCAGGTGCCGAGGGGATCGTGCTCGTCGGCCGCGTAGACCAGCGGCAGGCCGCCAAAGCTGCCCAGCGTCACGGCGGTCAGTCCGCCGCCCACCTGCAACAACCTGCGCCGGCTCAACTTCCCGCTGCGGGCCGGGCCCTGGTGATCCGTGGTGCTGTCTCCAGACTGGTTCATGTCCTTCTCTCCTTGATTTGATAATTGCTTTTTCACTTGCCGCCAACGCAATGTTGCCACCGGCAACAAGCCAGGCTGCAGTCGTTTTTTATCCATCAAACGGGCCGCAGTCACCTTTTATTTTGCTCCTGAATTTTCACGAATGCAAATGCAAATGACAAGTGATGCGCATGGGGCCCACGGCTGCAAGGGCGCCGCGGCAGCAATGACCACGACGACAACGGGGCTGGGCACGGGAGATGCGCGTGCCGCGCGGGCAGGCGATATGCCCGTGCGCGCCAGCCCCGTGCTCTCGTTCGGCGCGGCTGGAGGGCCGGATCAGCCGCCTGCCGGCCAGGCCCAGGCCGCGGCGGCCCCAGGGTTCAGCGCAGGCCCAGCACGTCGAACATGTCGAACAGGCCGCTTGGCCTGCCGGCAAGGAAGCGGACCGCGCGCAGGCTGCCCGCAACGTAGCCGGCGCGACTGCCAGCGCGGTGCGTGATCTCCAGCCGCTCGCCGGTGCCGGCGAACAGGGCCGTGTGGTCGCCGACGATGTCACCGCCACGGACGACCGAAAATCCGATGGCGCCGGCCTGGCGCTCGCCGGTATGGCCGTGGCGTGCAAACACGGCGCGGTCTTCCAGGCCGTGGCCCAGCGCATTCGCGATGACCTCGCCCATCTTCAGTGCGGTGCCGGAGGGCGCATCCACCTTGTGCCGGTGGTGCGCCTCGATGATTTCCACATCGTAGCCCTCGGGCAGGGCGCGCGCCGCCATCTCGACCAGCTTGAGCATGACGTTGACGCCCACGCTCATGTTGGGCGCCATGACAATGGCCATGTCCTTGGCCACCGCCTGGATCTGCGCGACCTGCTCCGGAGAAAACCCGGTGGTGCCAATGACGGCGGCAACACCGGCTGCGCGGCACGCCTCCAGGTTCGCGAGCGTGGCCTCGGGCCGGGTGAAATCAATCAGGCAGTCGGCGCCGGCCAGGCCAGCGGCCGGATCTGCCGTGACCGATACGCCGCTGCGCCAGCCGGCAAAGCCCCCGGCGTCCTGGCCGAGCAGCGGGCTTTCGGCGCGATCCAGCGCGCCGGTCAGTTCAAAGGCATCGTCGGCCTGGACGCCTTCCAGCAGCATGCGGCCCATGCGGCCACTGGCTCCGGCCACTGCGACACGATGCAAAACAGCAGAAGAAGTCATGATTTGTCCTGGGGTTGTTTCTCAAATGGCAGATGTGCTGATCCCGTGAACCGATTGGCCAGTGCCGCCAGGCCAGGCCATGATCGCGCATGTCCTCGCCGCTTGGCGGCATCAATGAGGTTGAGCAAATTGCGTCCGGCGTTCGGCGTATTGTTCGCTATTCGCCCAACGCCTGACGCAAAACCTTCTTCATGAGCCGCCGCAGGCGGCTTTCATCAAAGGCCCGCAAGGGCCGAGGCCATCTGTCATCGTCATCAAGTGGGCTGACGATACGTGCTCATGAGAAACGCAATGGGCCTCCCCCGTCGATCTCATGGCGGCGCCTCAAGAGCCGCCCTCCAGCGGGGGATACGCGCCGGGCGCGGCCGGGACCACGTCGGTCAGCACCGGCTCGGCAGGTTGTTTATTGGAATCGGGAAACCGCGCCAGTTGCGCGTCGGTGGCTTCCAGCTCGGGCACCTTGACCTTGTGCTTGGGGCTGATGCGCTCGACAAACTCGGTCTCGCTGGGCATTTCATCGCCTTCGATGCGGGAGAGGGCGTCACCGCTGAACCAGGTGGTCAAATGGTACTGCTGCGGCTCGACGCCCTGGCGCTTGAGCGTGAACACATAATCCCAGCGGTCGGCATGAAACAGGCTGGTCACCAGCGGCGTGCCCAGGATCTCGCGCACCTGCAGTCGCGTCATGCCCGGCTGCAGCGCCTGCACCTGCTCACGCGAGACAAAGTTGCCCTGGATCACTTCCGGCTTGTACAGCGTCAAGGCGTTGGCCATTTTCTGAGTTGCATCGTCAAAGGTGCTGCAGCCAAGCAGGCTGGCCGCCACGGCCGCGAGCACAAGGCGGCAACCCAGGCGGATAAAAGAGGATCCGGTGAGGAACATGCTGGACATCCTGTGTGCTGGTGCTGATCGCGTATCCGTTCTGGAATCACGCGTGATGGCCTCGCGTCTTGCATGCGCTGGCCGGCGCGCATGCGCGGCGCTAACCTTTGCCGCAGTTGCGAGACAACGCAAGGGCTGATTCTAATGAAGGAAGCGCCGCATGAACCCAACCGCGGCCCGTTGGCACCATGGCAGCGGCTGCGGCCGGGCCGGGGCGGTGCCGAGATCAAGCGCGCGGGCACGGCCTTCGCGGCGGCAGGGCTCAGAGCTTGAGAATGAATTGATCGCGCCCGAGAGGATCGCCCAAACCCGTCCAATCAAGACTGAGTGCCGCGGCTCCAGCAGTGCCTGCGCACTGCTGGACGGCACGAAGAAGGCCAGACTCTGTCCGGCCTGCACCCTGCAAG
>JALOAS010000122.1 GCA_023228705.1 Ottowia sp.
CACCCTGCTTGATGTCATCACGCCGGCGCAGCCGGACGCCAGCCGGACGCTGTACCTGGCCGCAGTCGACATCCTGCTCAAGTGGCAACTGGCGTCGCGCCCGGGCGTGCTCCCACCCTATGACCAGGCGCTGCTGCAGCGCGAGCTCGTGCTGTTCCCGCAGTGGTACGTGCAGGCGCACCGCCAGGTCACGCTCTCGGCTGCACAAACTCAGGTCTTGCAGGACAGCTTTGCCCGCATCATCGCGCACAACCTGGCCGCACCCAGCGTCTTCGTGCACCGCGACTTCATGCCGCGCAACCTCATCGTCGCTGATGCCGACACCGATGTTGTGGCGACAGCGCCGGAAGAGCCGACGCTGGGCCTGCTGGACTTCCAGGATGCCGTCTGCGGCCCGGCCACGTACGACGTGGCCAGCCTGCTGCGCGACGCGTTCATCAGCTGGGACGAGGAATTCGTGCTGGACATCACCATCCGCTACTGGGAGCAGGCCAGAAAGCTCGGCCTGCTGGACTTCGAGGACTGGGCGCAGGACTTCAGCAGCTTCTGGCGTGCCGTTGAGTGGATGGGGCTGCAGCGCCACCTCAAGGTGGCGGGGATCTTCGCGCGGCTGGCCCTGCGCGACGGCAAGCCCAGGTACCTGGCCGACGCGCCACGCTTCATCGCCTACATCCGGCATGCAGCGCGACGCTACCGCGAGCTGGCGCCGCTGTTGCGGCTGGTTGATGAGATCGAAGGCGCGGAGCCGGCCACAGCGTGGTCGTTTGGCCGCATGGGCTGAACCGCTCCGGCGCGGCCCGGAGACAAAAAAACCGCCGTCAGTGGCGGTTTTTTGCTTTTCTGGCGGTCTGCAGCCAGCCTCAGCCGTTGCGCCACTCCCGGCGATCCTGCATGATCTGCAGTTCGCGCCACAGGCGCGGGTCGTCCTGCGCGGCGCGGGTCATCTCGCGCTGCTGACGCCACCAGTCGATGTTCTCCTGGTGCCTTGTCCAGCGCGCCTGCAGCATCGCTGCCGCCGCAAATGCGGCCCGGCCAAAGATCAGCAGCGCGGCAAAGCCCACGATCCACAGTGCCAGCCAGGTCAGCACGCCACCGCCCTGGCCCTCGCCGGCAAGCAGGCTGCTGGCGCCAACCATCACCGCCGCAACCACGGCGGCCAACAGCGCAACGCCGAGCCGGCGGGTTGCCCGCTTGCCGCGGCGATCCGTCGCCACGCCCGATGGTGCCGGCGCACGCTCCGCGGCAGCCGCACCCAGGCTCTGTTTCCAGGTCAACGTGCTCGTGGTCATTCCTCTACTCCTTGAAAACTCCCGTGAAGCACCTGCTTCACGACGCAACACAAGGAACGCGCGGCGCGAGCGCCATTGCTGCTGCGCCTTGCGTCATCACGCTGCTCTCATGAAAGTCGAACTTTCGCTGAAATCAGGGTTTACCCTGACACCGATATTATCAAAGATTAGGGTAAACCCTAGGAAAACAAGTCCCATCTCGCTGGTTAGAAACGATGCTCAGCAAGATCAGGCGCATGACGATGACCAGAGGTTGAGCGTATTGCGTTGAGCGTCCGGCGTCCGGCGTCCGGTCAATAGCGTATGCTGCACCACGCTCAACCTTCATGCATGGGCCGGGATCATCTGTCATCCGGTGCGCTGACAATGCTTGCGCATCAGGCATTCCATTGAGAAACGCCCCGGCGGACGCGCCGAAACGAAACATGTGAGACCGCGGCCAAGCGGCCTTGCCGCGGGCCGGAAGCGGGGCGCAGCCCGTTTATCCCGGTGGGGCCGGCGTCAGGTCCGGGTCCGGGTTCGTGCCCGCGCCAGGCGTACCGCCGCCTGCAACCCCAGCAGGTACGAATCAACGCCAAAACCGCAGATCTGGCCTGCGGCAATGCGCGCGATGTGCGAGTGTTGGCGGAACGCCTCGCGTGCGTGGATGTTGGACAGGTGCACTTCAACCACCGGACAGCGCAGGATGGCCAGTGCGTCGGCAATCGCAACGCTGGTATGGGTCCAGGCACCGGCATTGATGACCACGCCGTCAACCGCGTCACGGTGCGCCTGGTGAATGCGCTCGCACAAGGCGCCTTCCTGGTTGCCCTGCCAGCACTGCAGTTGCACGCTCAGATCGTCGGCCAGCGCCTGCAGGGCCCCGTCAATGTCCGCCAGCGTCGCATGCCCGTAATGCGCTGGATCGCGCTGACCCAGCATGTTGAGGTTGACGCCGTGCAGGACCAGGAAATTCATGGCGCCATTATGAAGGAACCGCTGCACCATGGCACCCGCTGCGTGGACACCCTGATCTCGGGCGATCTGCCGCGCCCGCGAATCTCGCCAGGGTTCCGACCATGCCTGCGACTTGCGTCCTGCAGCTCAGCTCCATGCCGCACGCACGCAGCGACGGTGAATTACTCGGATTTTGGTGTCGACGACAACGGTTGGCGCGCAAAAATCGCGAAATTGCCGGTTGCCGTGGCCATCAGCCGGTCGGCCACCCTGACGCTGGCTTCGATATGCGCCACGCGTTTGCCGCGCTTGAGCACCCGGCTTTCGCACTGCAGCGGCCCCTGCGTCACCGCGTTGAGATAGCTGATGTGGACATCGATGGTGGCGCACAGCTCGTCGGGCGCCAGTTGCGAATACAGCGCAGCTCCCATGCAGGTGTCGACCAGCGTGAACAGCACGCCGCCGTGCACCACCTGGTGATTGTTGAAATGCCATGGCTCAAGTGGCAGCCGGCTGCGACTGACGCCGTCGGCGCTGTGCAGCAGTTGTACGCCGACACGGCCGGCAAAACTGCCACCCAACCGAGCCAATTTGCCCAACTTGGGATCTCCGTCCGACCCACCCGCACCCGATCCAGCCTGGCGCACCATGTCTGTCAGCCCGCCAGCAGCGGCACCGTCAACCGCTGGCGCACGGCAGCGGTTTCGGGACGCACGCCACGCCACCAGGCAAAGGCCTCGGCCGCCTGCTCCACCAACATGCCCGTGCCGTCGGCCAGTTGCTGCACGCCGGCATCGCGGGCCAGCGCCAGAAAGGGCGTCAGCCCCTGACCGTAAACCAGATCACAAGCCAGCGCACCGGCTGCAAAGGCTGCCTGCGGCACCGCCGGCGTGGCGCCGCTGAGGCTGGCCGAGGTGGCGTTGATGACGACATCAAACGCACCCGCGCCCGCCAGATCGTCCAGCGCCACCGCCTGCAGCGGCAGGCCCGCTGGCGCCAACTCGTGCACCAGCGCCACTGCCCGCGTGGCAGTGCGGTTGGCCACCACCAGCGCTGCCGCACCTGCGCGCGCCAGCGGCAGCACGATGCCGCGTGCGGCGCCACCGGCGCCCAGCACCAGCACGCGCCTGCCATCCAGCACCACGCCCAGATTGGCCGTCAGGTCACGCACGAGGCCGCTGCCATCGGTGTTGCGCGCCCGGATGCCCTCTTGCGTGAATGAAAGCGTATTGGCGGCGCCGGCCAGTCGCGCGTCCTCGCTCGCTGCGTCGGCCAGCCGCAGCGCCGCCAGCTTGAACGGCAACGTCACGTTCAGGCCCAAGCCGCCCGCCTCCCGAAAATCCCGCACCGCCGCGCGGAAACCGGCCTCGTCCGGGCCGCAGTCGATGGCATCGTAGCGCATGTCCTGACCCGTCGCCTTGGCAAACAAGCCATGGATCAGCGGCGACTTGCTGTGCGCGATGGGGTGGCCAACAACGGCGTAGCGATCGGTCATGGTCCGATCTTAAGCCTTGCGGCTGGCACGCATGGCCCGGGGCGCACCAGCCAAGGTCGGCCATAGTCAATTCGGATCGCGTCCGCCGCAAGGCGCTTCCTGACCAGAAACAATGCCCAGCAAGATCAGGCGCATGACGGATGACCTCGCTGACGCTTTGATGAGATGGAGCGTATTGCGTTGAGCGTCCAGCGTCCAGCCAATAGCGTATGCTGCACCATGCTCAACGCTTGACGCTTGACGCCCAACCTTCATGCATGGGCCGTGATCATCTGTCATCCGATGCGCTGACCATGCTTGCCAATCAGGCGCCAGCAAGACCCGGAACAGCACGCGCGGCACCATGCTGTGCATGGCGGGCAGGTCCAGCCCCACGGTGCCGGAAAAACGGCAGTCCCGCAAGAAGGAGTGCGCGCACCCGGTTGTGCCGGGTCTGCACAGCTACACCTGCCGGGCCGCGTCCTTGCCTTCGTGCGCCAGCAACTGCACGGCAACCAGCACAATGGCGCCGATCAGCAGGGCATTGACCCCGGCCATGGCCGCGTAGCGCCGCGTGATGCCGGCCGCGTGCACAGCAGCCTGGATACCGGCATCCGGCGCCAGTTGCAGTGCCAGCCCCGCGGCGGCCACCGCCAGCGCGGCAGTGCCTATGCGCACGGTCTGGAACGCGCCGGAGACGCTGCCGGCCCGGTCGCTTTCAAATGGCGCCAGCGCCAGGTTGTCGACGCTGCCGTTGGCGATGCCGCCACCGACGCCCATGCAGAGCAGCCCGGCCAGCAGTCCCGCCCACTGCAGCGTGCCGGACTGGCCCAGCGCCAGCCAGACGATGCCGTTGCCGGCGGCCATGAGGCCGCCGCAGACGCCGACAAAAGCGGGCTTGCCGTAGCGGCGCACCAGGCGCGGGCCCAGCGCCGTCGAGGAAAACAGCGCCACTGCCATGGGCAGCGTCGCCGCACCGGCCCAACCCGGCGAGCGCCCGAGCCCGGCAATGACCAGCGCCGGCACGTAGACCATGGACACGGCCACGGCGATCTGCCAGCACGTGAGCAGCAGCGCCATGCTGCGAAACACCGGCTCCATGAAGACATCCGGATCTATGGCCGGGCGCGACTTGCCGCGCTCAACGCGCACCAGCGCCACCAGCAAGCCTGCCGCCAGCAACGCCACCAGCCACCGTCCCGTCGCATGCGCCGGGCCGCCGTTGAGCAGCCAGATGAGCAGTCCCAGCATGAGCGTGAACAGGACGACGCCGGCGCCGTCTATGGGCGCGCTGGCGTCGCCGCGCGAGCGCGACAACCTGGGCAGCAACGCGGCCGACAGGCCGACAAACGGCAGGTAGACCGCAAAGACCACGCGCCAGCTGCCCCACTGCTCCATCATCAGGCCGCCCACCAGCGGCCCGAACGCAATGCCGGAGCCGGCCGCCGAGCCAAACGCGGCAAACGCGATGCTGCGCATGCGCCCTGGCCGCACGAAGCGGGCAGACAGCAGCGCCGGCCCCGTCGCCAGCACGGTGCCGGATGCGGCGCCCGCCAGCGCGCGCCACCACACCAGCGCCTGCAGCGAGGGCGCAAACATGGCCAGCACGTTGGCCACGCCCGTGAGCACCAGCCCCAGCGCAAAAAAACGCAGGCGTCCATAGCGGTCCGAGCAAACGCCAACGGCCAGGATGCTGGTGGCAAAGGTCAGCATGTACGCGTTGACAACCCACTGCAGCAGGTTGCCCTCGGCGCCAAACTCGTGCGCAATGGCGTCCAGCTGCACGCCGATGACCGACTCGCCAAACGGCAGCGTCACCGCGGCGGAAACCACGGCGGCAATGGTCCACCAGCCCGACGCGGCCGGCTTGCCGGATGTTGTCATGACAAGTCTGGCGTTGGTTGCATACGACGTTCAGCCTGCTGCCAGGGCATGAGCGATGACTTCGCCGCGGCGCGGCATCAATGACCGCGGCTGCGCCGTCATGATTCATCCCGGGCCGCCCCGGCGGCCGTCGCGCGAGGGCTCGCAAGAGCCAGGGTCATCGGTCATCCGGCGCGCTGCCGCGGCCTGGGCACCGGGCCATCAATGCAAGTGAAACGGAAATGGCCGGGCCTGCTGCCCATGGACGGGTCACAGCCTTTAAACTGTCTGCATCAGCCCAAGGAAAAGCACCATGAACGCTCCCGATGACCTGGCCCGGGCGCTGCCGCAAGTGCGCCAGCGCCCGGTGCCTCCGGCCCTGCTGTCCGAACTGGCCGGGCGCTTTGGCGCGCAGTTCTCCGACGGCCAGGCGCTGCGCGAGCAGCACGGCCGCGACGAATCGCCCTTTGTCGACGTGCCGCCGCCTGCAGCCGTGGTCTTTGCCCAGAGCACTGAGGATGTGAGCGACGCCGTCGCGCTGTGCGCCAGGCACAAGGCGCCCATTATCCCCTTTGGCATAGGCTCGTCGCTGGAAGGCCAGTTGCTGGCGGTGCAGGGCGGGATCAGCCTGGACGTGTCGCGCATGGCCCGCGTACTGGCCGTGAACACCGAGGACCTGACCGTGACCGTGCAGCCCGGCGTCACGCGCGAGCAGCTCAACGAGGAAATCCGCGACACCGGCTTTTTCTTCCCCATAGACCCCGGCGCCAACGCCACGCTGGGCGGCATGGCCGCCACCCGTGCCAGCGGCACCAACGCCGTGCGCTACGGCACCATGCGCGAGAACGTGCTGGCGCTGCAGGTGGTGACCGCCAGCGGCGAGGTCATCCGCACGGGCACGCGCGCCAAGAAGTCCAGCGCCGGCTACGACCTCACGCGGCTGATGGTCGGCAGCGAGGGCACGCTGGGCGTCATCACCGAAGTGACGCTGCGCATCCACCCGCGGCCGGAGGCGGTGTCGGCCGCCATCTGCTCGTTCCCCACGGTGGCCGACGCGGTCAACACCGTGATCCAGATCGTGCAGCTTGGCGTGCCCATTGCGCGCGTTGAACTGATCGACGCGAACAGCGTGCGCGCGGTCAACGCCTACAGCAAGCTCAGCCTGCGCGAGCAGCCGCTGCTGCTGATGGAGTTCCACGGCTCGCCGGCCAGCGTCAGGGAACAGGCCGAGACCGTGCAGGTCATTGCCACCGACAACGGCGGCGCCGACTTCGAGTGGGCCGAGCGCCCCGAAGACCGCAATCGGCTGTGGGCGGCGCGGCACAATGCCTACTTTGCGGCGGTGGCGAGCCGGCCCGGCAGCCGCAGCATCACCACCGACACCTGCGTGCCCATCTCGCACCTGGCCGAGGCGGTGGTGGCCACCGTGCAAGAAGCCGACGCCAGCGGCATCCCCTATTTCCTGGTCGGCCATGTGGGCGATGGCAACTTCCACATCGGCTACCTCATAGACCCCGACGACGCCGATGAGCGCGCACGCGCCGAGCAACTCAACCGCCAGCAGGTCGAGCGCGTGCTGGCGCTGGGCGGCACCTGCACGGGAGAGCACGGCATCGGCCTGCACAAGATGGCGTTCCTGCAGCAGGAGGCCGGCAGCGGCGGCGTGGCCATGATGCGCGCCATCAAGCAGGCGCTGGACCCGGACAACATCATGAATCCGGGCAAGATATTTGAATGGGACGCGTGAACGGCGGGCTGGCACCTCAAGTACGGGCCGCACCAGTCTTGCCACGGGCGGGCACGTTGCAAATAAAAGAGCCGCGGCAGGCAGTGCCTGCCTTGCGCTCTTGACGACACTGCGCCTCCCGGCCGTTGCATCCACGGCCTGCCTGCGGCCACGCCATGACCGATCCACCAATGCGCCCCAGCGCACGATCGACCACGCATTGTCTTGCGCGCGCCGGCGCGGGATCTCGTTTTTTTTCATGAAGACGTGACATGAACGCAAAATATTGCTACTATGTTTCCCTAGATGTTGCATGAGCAACGTTTTGCACGGAATGTCACGAATTAACACGGCAGCGGTTGTCAGGGCGCCGATAAAAACAAATTCGAGGCAAACCGGCATTTGACGGCTGGTGGGGCAAGCGCCGCAGGTGTTGACGGACCCGTAT
>JALOAS010000123.1 GCA_023228705.1 Ottowia sp.
AGCAGCGCCGCCAGCACCGGCCAGCCCAGGATGACGTTGGACAGCCCGGTCAGCAGCTGCAACACCAACAGGACCAGCAGCCAGCGGCGCTGCACCACGAGCAGCGAGCGGGCGCGCAGCGCCAGAACCAGCACCAGCAGCACGGCCAGCACGCCGTAGGCAAACAGCCGGTGCACGTAGTGAATGGCCGTGAGCGCGGCAAAGACCAGCAGCGACCCGTCTGCGCTGCGTCCCAGCGGCCGCCACAGCTCAAAACCCTGCGCAAAATCCATGGCGGGCCACCAGCTGCCCTGGCATTTGGGGAAGGTGTCGCAGGCGAGCACCGCATAGTTGGTGCTGACCCATCCACCCAGCGCGGTTTGCACGACCACCAGCGCCATCGCCAGCCAGAGCAGCGCACGGATGCCCGGACCCGCCAGCTGGACGCGGCTGTCTCCGGCCATCTGCCGGTACGACTCGGCCTGGATCATGAGCAGGACGAGCAGACCCATGGCACCCAGCAGGTGCAGGGTGACGATGGCCGGAAACAGCTTCATGGTCACCGTCAGCGCGCCAAATGCGCCCTGCGCGCAGACCCAGACCAGCGTGGCCACCGACCACAGCGGATTCATCACCCGCTGGCCAGCTGCCGCTTCCGCGTGGCGCTGCCGCCACCAGATGCGCAGCGTCGCGATGGTGAGCACGATGATGAGCACGCCCACGCCGGTGGCCAGGTAGCGGTGCACCATCTCTATCCAGGCCTTGCTCAGGGTGACCGGCCCGGTGGGCATCGCCAGCTGCGCGGCGCTGATGTGCTGGTCCGCGCCCACCGGGCTGCCAAAGCCGTAGCAGCCGGGCCAATCGGGGCAGCCCAGGCCCGAGTCGGTCAGGCGCGTAAACGCGCCAAACAGGACCAGGTCAAAGGTCAGGAACAAGACCAGCAGCGTCAGCTCGCCGAGGCGGTGCGCGCGCTGGCCTGCCGTGGCCGGACGGCGCAGCCACAGCCAGGCCAGCGGCAGCAGGGCCAGCGTCAGCCCGGTACCCATCACCCGCGCCACCGGCGCGAGGTTGTACAGGCTGCTAGCTTCCATGGTCGGCAGCCGTGCGCCCGGGCCGGTCCCAGCCCTCCGATGCGTACAGCAGGCGCGAGAGGTCGCGCCGGGCCCGGACCGCCGATTCATCGTCCAGGTTGGGCGGAAACCGCATCATCCAGTGTCCCATCGGATCCACGACATACAGCGATTCGGCCAGCGCATGGCCGGGCTCGGGCGCGAGCCAGCTGGCGATCTGCTGCGGCGGCAGCCGCAGGACCAGCGCCTTGCGCAGCCCCACCTGCAAGTCCGCCGGCACCGCGGCGTCATCGTTGATGAGCCAGACCCAGTCCAGCCGCTTCTGGTTCTTGCCCAGTCCGGCCCGCAGCTGTCGCTGCAGGTAGAGGTTTTCCTGGCAGCCCGCGTCACAGGCGCCGCCCGCCACGCTCAGCAGCAGCCACTGGCCCTTGAGGCTGGCCAGCGGCACCGGCTCGCCGTCCAGGTTGGTGGCAACCAGCGCCGGCATGGCCCGCTGCGGATCAATGAGCGTACCGAAATTGGTCCGGCCCGCCGGGCGCACGACGTAGTACACATAGTAGGACGCCACGACCGGCGCGACAAAGACCAGCGCCAGCAGCAGCAATTGCCACCGGGACCGGGACGAACGCTTCTTCTTGCCGCCCTCCCCCGTGCCGGCCTCATCTGCCGAAGCCCAATTCGAATCCATCGTTTCTGCCTTCACTCAGCGCTGCTCCCTGGTCCGCAAGCGGGGCTTGATGCCCTGGAACCAAATCAACAAGAATGCAACCACCAGCGACATCCCGAACCACTGCACCGCATAGCCATAATTGCGCTCGACGTCCAGCGCGGGCGGGGCCCAGTTGCGCTGCAGCCCGTCCGACGCCGGCCCCAGTTGCTGCACCAGGACGGGTGCCAGCGCCAGACCGGTTTCAGCGGCGTATTCATCGAGTTCGAGATTCTGCCTGATCGGCCCCTGCGCCTGCTCGGACAGGGCAAACATCTGCGGCGCATGGGCGATGATGCGCCCGGTCACCTCCACCGTGCCGGCCGGCGTCTCGAAGTCCGGAAGGCGCGCCGGGTCATAGGCATCGCGGGGCCCCCAGCCACGGACGACGACCACCGCCCGCCGTTGGTGCGCAAGCTGCAGCGGCGTGAGCACGTAGAAGCCGGCGCGGCGCTGCATGACCCGGTTGTCCAGGAAGACGGTCTCGCCGGGCAGCCAACGGCCGCGCAGCGAAACATGGCGGAAGAGCAGTTCGGCACGACGCTGCGGCGTCAGGTCGCCGGCCAGCACCGCCCCGTCGAGCAGCGGCATGTCCGCATGCGCCTGCATGGCCTGCTCAAGCGCGGTCTTTTGCGCCGCGCGTGAGAGCTGCCAGCGGCCCAGTTGCGCCGTGACCAGGATGGTCAGCAGCCCCGCGGCAATCACAAACACCTTGCTGGCTCGCACAGCGCTCATTCTCGCGCGATAATGAATGGGATGAAAACGCTACTCATAGGCGCTGCCTTTGTCGCCATCGTGGCCTGCCTGGCCTCCGCCGGCTTTTTCATGATGCGCGACGAGGACGAGACGGATCCACAAAGCAACCGCAAGCGCGCCACGCGCATGTTCATGTCGCTGGCGCTGCGGGTGGGGCTGTCGGTCTCGCTCTTCGTGGTCATCCTGCTCGCCTGGGAGTTCGGGCTGATCCAGCCAACGGGCATTCCGGGCTGAGCGGCCGGCTCCTGGCTGGGCGGCTGCGCATCCGTTCCCGCGCTGCGCGGGGATCAACCCGCTTGGCGTCTTCTGCGCGGCGACGAAAAGAGCGCCCCGGGGCGCTCTCTCAAGGCAACCGGCCCGGCACGGCCGGCGCCCGCCTCAAGTCCAGTAAACCAGGATGTAGAGAAAGAGCCAGACCACGTCGACGAAATGCCAATACCAGGCGACCCCTTCAAAGCCAAAGTGCCTCTTCTCGTCGAAATGCCCCTTCATCAAACGCATGGTGATGAAGAACAGCATGAGCGTACCGACAAAGACGTGGAAACCGTGGAAGCCGGTGAGCAAATAGAAGGTGGAGCCGTATATGCCCGAGCTCATCTTGAAGTTCAGGTCCGTGTACGCGTGGTGGTACTCAATCGCCTGGAAGAACAGGAAGGTCGCGCCCAGGATCAGCGTCAGCCACATGAAGGCAATGGTGCGCGTACGCCGGCCCGCCTGCAGCGCGTAGTGCGCAATCGTCAGCGTGACGCCGGACGAGAGCAGCAGCGCGGTGTTGATGGTTGGCAGCCAGAACGGCCCCACGGTCTCGAACGGCTCTATGGTGCCGGCCGGCGACGCCGTGGCCCCGGCCGCCACGCTGGGCCACACGGCCTTGAAATCGGGCCAGAGCAAGGCGTTCTCCAGGCCGCCCAGCGACGGCACCGCCTGTATGCGGGCATACCACAGCGCCGTGAAAAAGGCGCCGAAGAACATGACCTCGGAGTAAATGAACCAGCTCATCCCCCAGCGGAAGGAAATGTCGACACGGTTGCCGTACAGGCCGTCCTGGCTCTCGCCAATGGACTTGCGGAACCACATGAACATGACGGCCAGCCACCAGGCCACGCCAGACCAGAAGATGTACTTGCCGCCCGGCACTTCGTTCATCCAGAAGTAGGCCCCGGTCATCCCGATGAACACGCCGACCATCATCAGGATCGGGTAATGCGACGGCTCCGGCACGAAATAATACGGTGCTCGACCGCGTGCAACACTACTCATTTCTGCTCACTCCTGCGCCTTTCAATTATTCGTTCCATGCTGATCCGGCACGGCCGTTGCATGGCGCCTGACCGGCACGCCCTGCCAATCTTGCCGCTGCCCCATCCCCGTCAGCGCCCCGAGTTTACTTCAGCCCCGGCCAGGCGTCGTCTTGAGGCTGGCCGATCCGCCTCCCGCAGGCGCCGGAGGCGTCTTGCCGCCGACTTCAAAGAACGTGTACGACAGCGTGATGGTCTTGACGTCCTTGCGCAGCTTGGGATCGACGACAAACGTCACCGGCCACTCCTTGGCCTCGCCCGGGTCCAGCGTGTACTGGTTGAAGCAGAAGCACTCGATCTTGTGAAAGTGCGCGCCGGCGTTGCGCGGGGCGTAGCTGGGCACGGCCTGTGCCGTCATGCGCCGGTCCTGCGAATTCTCGAACGTGTA
The DNA here is from genome assembly GCA_023228705.1 of Ottowia sp. Classification (GTDB taxonomy): domain Bacteria; phylum Pseudomonadota; class Gammaproteobacteria; order Burkholderiales; family Burkholderiaceae_C; genus Ottowia. Next base: position 4,198 of record JALOAS010000123.1, read on the forward strand.
CATGACCGTGGCCAGCTCGCCGGGATGGACATTGACTTCGTTCTGCGCGGGCTTGAAATGCCAGGGACCGGTGGTGTTGGCGTCGAACTGGACGGCAATCGTGCGGTCGTAGTCGATTTGCGTGTTCTTGACCAGCCTGCGCGCGGCATCGCCGGCGCGGGCGTTGCCCGGCACCAGGCCCTGCTGCCGCGACAGGTTGTTGATTCCCGTGACCTCGCAGATCTTGTAGTACACGGGAACCATGAGATAGCCAAAACTGAACATGCCGGCGCCGACCACGATCAGCTTGGCCAGCATTTTCAGGTTTTCACGCTTCGGTGCCATCTTCTCGCTTGCCTCCCCGGGCAACAATCAACCCATCGCAAACCGGAAGAAGGCGCCGACGAAAAGAGCCACGGCAATCGCCGCCAGAATCAGGCCTAGGCGGACGTTGCGCTTGCGCTGCTCCTCTTGTGGCGTCACCGGAACCTCCTCTCCCGCTCCCGGAATCAACCGACGATGCGCAGCTGCGCATCCAGCACGGGCGGCTTCTCGAAGGAGTGATACGGCACCGGAGACGGCAGGTCCCAGATGAGCCCCTCGGCGCCTTCCCATGGACGCTGCGGCGCGGGTGCCCCCTTCTTGCGCATGACCGGAATCACGACGGCAAAGAGGAAGTAGACCTGGGCGAAGCCAAAGGCAAACGCGGCAATGGACGCCACCATGTTGAAGTCGGCAAATTGCATGGGGTAGTCGGCATAGCGGCGCGGCATGCCGGCCAGCCCCAGGAAGTGCATGGGGAAGAAGGCGATGTTGAACGAAATGACCGACCACCAGAAGTGGATCTTGCCCCGCGTTTCGTTGTACATGACCCCCGTCCACTTGGGCGACCAGTAGTAGAAGCTGCCAAACATGGCAAACAGCGCGGCAGCCACCAGGACGTAGTGGAAGTGGGCCACGATGTAGTAGGTGTCCTGGATCTGCGTGTCTATGGGCGCAATCGCCATGACGACGCCGGTAAAGCCGCCGATCATGAAGACCAGGATGAACCCGATGGCAAACAGCATGGGCGTCTCAAACGTGAGCGAGCCCTTCCACATGGTCGCTGTCCAGTTGAAGATCTTGACGCCGGTCGGGATCGCGATCAGCAGCGTGCCGTACATGAAGAACAGCTGGCCGGTGACCGGCATGCCGGTGGTGAACATGTGGTGCGCCCACACCATGAGCGACAGCGTGGCGATGGCGGCGATAGCATACACCATGGACGTGTAGCCAAACAGCCGCTTGCGCGCGAAGGCCGGCACGATCATGCTGATCATGCCAAACGCGGGCAGGATCATGATGTAGACCTCCGGGTGCCCGAAGAACCAGAAGATGTGCTGCATCAGGATGGGGTCGCCACCGGCGGCCGGCACGAAGAACGTGGTGCCAAAATGACGGTCGGTGAGCGTCATGGTGAGCACGCCGGCAAACACGGGCATCACGGCCAGGATGAGGTAGGCCGTGATCAGCCAGCCCCAGCAGAACATGGGCATCTGCATGAGCTTCATGCCGGGCGCGCGCATGTTGAGGATGGTGACGATGATGTTGATCGACCCCATGATGGACGAGGCGCCCATGATGTGCAGCGAAAAGATCGCCGCGTCCATGGACATGGGCATCTGCAGCGACAGCGGCGCGTACAGTGTCCAGCCGCCGGCCGGGGCGCCGCCAGGCATGAAGAACGTGGCCGTGAGCGTGATGCCCGCCGGCACGAGCAGCCAGAAGCTGAAGTTGTTCAGGCGCGCAAACGCCATGTCGCGTGCGCCTATCTGCAGCGGGATCAGCCAGTTGGCAAAGCCGACAAAGGCCGGCATGATCGCGCCAAACACCATGATGAGCCCGTGCATGGTGGTGAACTGGTTGAACATCTCGGGGTTGACGATCTGCAGGCCCGGCTGGAACAGCTCGGCGCGGATCAGCAGCGCCAGCACGCCGCCCACCATCAGCATGGTGAACGAGAAGATCAGGTACAGCGTGCCTATATCCTTGTGGTTGGTCGCGAACAGCCACCGCCGCCAGCCCGTGGGCATGTGGTGGTCTGCGTCGGCGGCCTGCGCTTCGCCCGTTTCTGGATAAGGAAGTACGGCACTCATGACATGTTCTCCGGAATGATCTTCATTGTCGGGATCGGGCCACCCTTGGCACGAGCAGCCGCCCGGCCGCGTGCAAGGAGGGGATCCTCAATGATCTTTGTGCGATAAAAGTCTAACTGATCCTGGCCTTTGCCGCGACGCTGGCGGCAGGGCCTGCCAGGCCGGGCTCATCCTGCTGCCCCGGCTGCGCTTGCGCCTTGGCGGTGGCCGGGTCCGCATCAGCGGAGCCGGAGGCCGCCTTGTCGCCCAGCTGCTCCTGCACCCACTGGCTGTACTCTTCCTGCGACACGATCTTGACGTGGATGGGCATGTACGCGTGCTCCTTGCCGCACAACTCGGCGCACTGGCCATAATAGTCACCGGTCTTGTCAACCCGGAACCAGGTATCGCGCACCAGCCCCGGGATGGCGTCCTGCTTGACGCCGAACGAGGGAACGAACCAGGCATGGATGACGTCGTTGGCCGTGGTGATGATGCGGATCTTCTTGTCCACCGGCAGCACCAGCGGGTTGTCCACGCGCAGCAGGTAGTCATCCCCCTGCGGCGTGCCGGCATTGGACAGCGCGCGCTGCTCCGGATCCAGTTCGGCCAGGAAGGAAATGCCCGCGCCCTCGCCGGTCAGGTAATCGTAGCCCCACTTCCACTGGTAGCCGGTGGCCTTGACCGTGATGTCCGAGTTGGTCGTGTCCTTCTGCGCCACGATGGTCTTGGTCGCCGGCATCGCCATCAGGACCACGATGAGGAAGGGAATCGCCGTCCACGCCACCTCTATGGGAACCGACTCATGCCACTTGGCCGGTACCGCGCCCCGCGACTTGCGGTGAAAGATGATGGAGATGAGCATGGCCACGCAGACGATGAGGAACAGCAGCGTGGAGATGATCATGATCATCCAGTGCAGATCGTCTATGGACTGCGCGATCTGCGTCGCCGGCGGGTGCAGGTTGAGCTGCATGACCGCCGGGCCACCGGGCAAATCGTTCACCTTGGCTGCATGCGCCCAGCCCGTCCCCAACATCATGGCGCCGACGGCCGCCCAGCGCGGCAGCGCTGCCAAAGACTTTGCAATGCTCTTCATCGTGATTTGTCTTCCAGAATATCAAACACGGACGCCGACCGGCAGCAGCAACGGTCCAGCCTGATCAGGCGCAGGTCCGAACCGGCCATGCGCGGGCCATCAGCGCCAAGTTTAACTGACCGCCTGCGATTGGCCGTGCCGGCGCGCTGCCGAGCCCCAGTGTATGCCTTTTTCACGCAGCATTCCATCCGGCTGGCTCGCTGCGGCAGCGCGCTCAGAGCTTGAGAATGAATTGATCGCGCTCGAGAGGATCGTCAGAATTTGTCCAATCAAGACGCAAAGCGCAGGCATGGCCCGTGCCATGGCGAGCATTTGCAACGCCGAGTGGGCAGATTCTG
>JALOAS010000124.1 GCA_023228705.1 Ottowia sp.
TACCTATATAGTACACCTGCCCGAAAACCAATCATTGTGAAAAACCCCACTTTTAGCCCGCTCCCAGAGCCAGATAAAAAGGTAGGGGTAAGAATCTATTTGACCCGACTTAGGGGGTTGAGACTTCCATTGCAAAGATTATATCATTTCTTTGCAATGAGTAAGAATCTATTTGACCCGACTTAGGGGGTTGAGACATTTGCTTCTATTTCTAAATTTATTTTAACTTCCATTTGTAAGAATCTATTTGACCCGACTTAGGGGGTTGAGACACTATGGACATCACTGGAGTAATCCCAGCTTGAGATATCGTAAGAATCTATTTGACCCGACTTAGGGGGTTGAGACACATTTCTTCATTTTCATAAAATCTGACAAATTTTGTAAGAATCTATTTGACCCGACTTAGGGGGTTGAGACAATCTGTGCCCTTCCTTGTAAGAGGACGTGCATTATAATTGGTAAGAATCTATTTGACCCGACTTAGGGGGTTGAGACAAACTCTTTTGAACATTCATAACAATGCCCAAAAGTGTAAGAATCTATTTGACCCGACTTAGGGGGTTGAGACAGGAACAGTGTTATCCACTGCTCTGTTTCAGATGTGTAAGAATCTATTTGACCCGACTTAGGGGGTTGAGACCATTTTAACTCCTTTACTGACAAGTTAGTTACCTGGTAAGAATCTATTTGACCCGACTTAGGGGGTTGAGACTTTCAGTGCATCTCAAGTAGGTTCGATGCTTGTTACCCTGTAAGAATCTATTTGACCCGACTTAGGGGGTTGAGACGTATGCCATAGCTGTCACGCTATGTTCTAGCAATATGGTAAGAATCTATTTGACCCGACTTAGGGGGTTGAGACTTAAAATTTTGAATGATTGTTGTAACAATATCCAATGGTAAGAATCTATTTGACCCGACTTAGGGGGTTGAGACTTGCATGTCAATAGCATGAACGATCCACCTTGATCTGGTAAGAATCTATTTGACCCGACTTAGGGGGTTGAGACAAATCATTTTCGATGGACTCTTCATTCTCTATTTTTTGTAAGAATCTATTTGACCCGACTTAGGGGGTTGAGACAAATTCTTGGTTATCCAAGAATATTTGAACAACCTCTGTAAGAATCTATTTGACCCGACTTAGGGGGTTGAGACTAAGACTTCTACATTATCGAACATATTATTTAAATCGTAAGAATCTATTTGACCCGACTTAGGGGGTTGAGACATTATCACCAATCGGGAAGGACATCTCCTTCTATGGGTAAGAATCTATTTGACCCGACTTAGGGGGTTGAGACTAATAATCTCCTTTACTGACAAGTTAAGTTACTTGTCAGGTAAGAATCTATTTGACCCGACTTAGGGGGTTGAGACACGTGTGTCCAGCCGCTTGGGCTTGATGTATGATGAAATGTAAGAATCTATTTGACCCGACTTAGGGGGTTGAGACGATGAAGGCATACCCTACTACTTCCGTGCATAAGGGAAGTAAGAATCTATTTGACCCGACTTAGGGGGTTGAGACTGTTTCTGGGGATCCAGTATAGGACTTCTTTCTAATAGTAAGAATCTATTTGACCCGACTTAGGGGGTTGAGACTGCGAGGTACTGACCCAGAAGTAGCTGCTCAATTATAGTAAGAATCTATTTGACCCGACTTAGGGGGTTGAGACAGACTGCGTACCATACTGCAATAGACTATGCTGTATTCGTAAGAATCTATTTGACCCGACTTAGGGGGTTGAGACTAATATACATGATATAGCAGATATATTAGGAGGTAGAGTAAGAATCTATTTGACCCGACTTAGGGGGTTGAGACTTGTTCGAAAACAAACCATCCAACATGATAACCTGTTTTGTAAGAATCTATTTGACCCGACTTAGGGGGTTGAGACACACATCGGTCACCCGATGGTTCTTCCTCGAAGCGTTGTAAGAATCTATTTGACCCGACTTAGGGGGTTGAGACTTGGAATTGTTTTTTGAAAGTCCTTTACGGACTTCAGTAAGAATCTATTTGACCCGACTTAGGGGGTTGAGACTATAGCTTGGTCATCTACGAATTGACCTTCGTAGAGTAAGAATCTATTTGACCCGACTTAGGGGGTTGAGACAGATAGCAAAGGTTTTTTTATCGTTTCTCCGATTTTGAGTAAGAATCTATTTGACCCGACTTAGGGGGTTGAGACATAGTCCTCCAACTTTTAAAGTTGGGATCTCCATCCTTGTAAGAATCTATTTGACCCGACTTAGGGGGTTGAGACACAACTGAGCCTTAGCCTCGACTAAGTTCAGAAAGAATTGTAAGAATCTATTTGACCCGACTTAGGGGGTTGAGACAAAAGGTGTAATCACTTAACTCTATTTGTGAAAAAATGTAAGAATCTATTTGACCCGACTTAGGGGGTTGAGACTTCCTTTTTGGCATGTGCTTTGTTACTCCAAATCATTTTGTAAGAATCTATTTGACCCGACTTAGGGGGTTGAGACAAGGGTTTTCTTATGGTTTCTCCGATGATGTCACCCGTAAGAATCTATTTGACCCGACTTAGGGGGTTGAGACTTTACACTATTTTCTATCCTATAAAAAGGATAGGAGTAAGAATCTATTTGACCCGACTTAGGGGGTTGAGACAATGATAAGTAATATTTTTCATAATAGGGTCCTTCGTAGTAAGAATCTATTTGACCCGACTTAGGGGGTTGAGACAAAAGGTGTAATCACTTAACTCTATTTGTGAAAAAATGTAAGAATCTATTTGACCCGACTTAGGGGGTTGAGACGATTGTGTCGTTTCTTTGCAATGATAACACTTGGATGTAAGAATCTATTTGACCCGACTTAGGGGGTTGAGACATAAGAGGATCTCTTCAACTTTATAATTAACGGGTAAGAATCTATTTGACCCGACTTAGGGGGTTGAGACTATGTTTTAATCTTATTATCATTAAGATTAAAACATTTGTAAGAATCTATTTGACCCGACTTAGGGGGTTGAGACCTCCCTCCTCCGAAAAATTCTAGATCATTGATATTTTCGTAAGAATCTATTTGACCCGACTTAGGGGGTTGAGACTTTCATATTCTCCTGTTACAGGATCGCATGATCTTGTCGTAAGAATCTATTTGACCCGACTTAGGGGGTTGAGACGTTTACACGGAGTTTAAACTTATCTAAATTGAATCCCCGTAAGAATCTATTTGACCCGACTTAGGGGGTTGAGACATATGCTTGTTCGAAAACAAGCCATCCAACAGGGTAATCTGGTAAGAATCTATTTGACCCGACTTAGGGGGTTGAGACTCTCGGCAGAGATCATCTGCTCTACCGAGATCGATATCTTGTAAGAATCTATTTGACCCGACTTAGGGGGTTGAGACTTAAGTTACCTGTCAGTTATTTTTTTATTAAATAAAGTAAGAATCTATTTGACCCGACTTAGGGGGTTGAGACACAGTACAGTAGTATTACTATACTGTGATACATATCACGTAAGAATCTATTTGACCCGACTTAGGGGGTTGAGACTCTGTAGTGAGGTATGAAATATATTCACTAACCTGAACGTAAGAATCTATTTGACCCGACTTAGGGGGTTGAGACCCAACCGCTTCGGATATACTTCCGTCGGTTGGGATAGTAAGAATCTATTTGACCCGACTTAGGGGGTTGAGACTTTTTTCGAAGTCTACAACAGCTTCTTCATGAGGAGTGGTAAGAATCTATTTGACCCGACTTAGGGGGTTGAGACCGTCGGCTCCATTGCCATAGGATAATACTTTTACATGTAAGAATCTATTTGACCCGACTTAGGGGGTTGAGACTCATTCCAGGACTTCGTTCTTGATTGAAACCTAAGTTAGTAAGAATCTATTTGACCCGACTTAGGGGGTTGAGACATAGAGGTGATTTGGATATACCCCTAATTCAATTTGGTAAGAATCTATTTGACCCGACTTAGGGGGTTGAGACGTTTTGTACAATGTACCCATCCGCTTGGACTGGTTGAAGTAAGAATCTATTTGACCCGACTTAGGGGGTTGAGACTTAAAATAGAGGTGATTTGGATATACCCCTAATTCAATTTGGTAAGAATCTATTTGACCCGACTTAGGGGGTTGAGACTGCTCTACCGAGATCAATGTCTTCATGCCCACAATATGGTAAGAATCTATTTGACCCGACTTAGGGGGTTGAGACATAATCCTCCATAATACATATTACAGTACAGTAGTATTACGTAAGAATCTATTTGACCCGACTTAGGGGGTTGAGACTATTATCTTGGCTAACTATGTCATACCTTGTAGCTTCGTAAGAATCTATTTGACCCGACTTAGGGGGTTGAGACATTAGCCCTGCCACCTTGCGGATCAGGGCTCCACCAGGTAAGAATCTATTTGACCCGACTTAGGGGGTTGAGACTTTTTCTCGATGTTTGTAAGGCCTGCCAGTACACTCCGTAAGAATCTATTTGACCCGACTTAGGGGGTTGAGACTAATTCTTCCTCTCTGTGCACAATGTACACAACCTTGGTAAGAATCTATTTGACCCGACTTAGGGGGTTGAGACCTAGTGACTAATAAGCGATTATAATCTATAATTTCGTAAGAATCTATTTGACCCGACTTAGGGGGTTGAGACTAGGGGGGTTCTTATGATGGGGTTACCATCGAAATCGTAAGAATCTATTTGACCCGACTTAGGGGGTTGAGACTCATCTGCTCTGCCGAGATCGATATCTTCATGCCCACAATGTAAGAATCTATTTGACCCGACTTAGGGGGTTGAGACGAGACGATTGTATTGCAAAGATGCAAGAATGAGTTTATTATAGTAAGAATCTATTTGACCCGACTTAGGGGGTTGAGACTTTATCTGGATAATCGATAGGAACAATACTTGTTACCGTAAGAATCTATTTGACCCGACTTAGGGGGTTGAGACAATGGATAATTTTTTAATGAGAGGAATGAATAAATCATCCGTAAGAATCTATTTGACCCGACTTAGGGGGTTGAGACTAAGTTTTTTATTCTCAATTCTTAACAGCATCCCTTCGTAAGAATCTATTTGACCCGACTTAGGGGGTTGAGACATTAAATCTTCTCTCTCTTTACAAGAAGAGAAGTTTACGTAAGAATCTATTTGACCCGACTTAGGGGGTTGAGACATATATTGTCTTGGCTAACTATGTCATACCTTGTAGCTGTAAGAATCTATTTGACCCGACTTAGGGGGTTGAGACGTTAATTAAATACTTGTCCTTGCTGTCCTTATTCAACGTAAGAATCTATTTGACCCGACTTAGGGGGTTGAGACTTACCATCGAAGTCAGTTTCGATGGACTCTTCATCTTTGTAAGAATCTATTTGACCCGACTTAGGGGGTTGAGACTTTCTTATTTCTTTTTTATTACTGACAAGTTAAGTTACCGTAAGAATCTATTTGACCCGACTTAGGGGGTTGAGACTATTTGTTTTTGATTCTCAACAACACACCCTCAGGAGTAAGAATCTATTTGACCCGACTTAGGGGGTTGAGACTAACACACTCACTCATTATTTGTCTACCTATTGTAGTGTGTAAGAATCTATTTGACCCGACTTAGGGGGTTGAGACCCCCTAAATGATAAGTGATATTTCTCATCAAAGGGTCCGTAAGAATCTATTTGACCCGACTTAGGGGGTTGAGACATTTCGATTGATTGAATAACATAATAATCATTATATGTTTGTAAGAATCTATTTGACCCGACTTAGGGGGTTGAGACTCAATTGTTTCCCCGTCTTCGAAGACGCAGGCAACAACTAGTAAGAATCTATTTGACCCGACTTAGGGGGTTGAGACTAATTCTTATTGTTTGCACCCCTGTTGGATGCTTTATGTAAGAATCTATTTGACCCGACTTAGGGGGTTGAGACAATGTCCAGTTCCTCCTTCAAGCCAGTCTGTAGTGAGGTAAGAATCTATTTGACCCGACTTAGGGGGTTGAGACTTTAACCCCTTTTGTATATCTACCTCAGAAGGTAGGACGTAAGAATCTATTTGACCCGACTTAGGGGGTTGAGACTTGAACTTAAATATCCTTGAACTATTCTCGATTGCAATGTAAGAATCTATTTGACCCGACTTAGGGGGTTGAGACTCCATCCGCTTGGACTGGTTGAATGATGATATTTTTGTAAGAATCTATTTGACCCGACTTAGGGGGTTGAGACATTTCCATGATTGGTATGCTAACTCCAACCATAAGGTAAGAATCTATTTGACCCGACTTAGGGGGTTGAGACTTTTCTTTTTCTCTCTCATTCTGTCTACTGTCATGTCGTAAGAATCTATTTGACCCGACTTAGGGGGTTGAGACTAGTTTTCTAGCCTTTCTTCGTCATTAGTAAAACCGGGTAAGAATCTATTTGACCCGACTTAGGGGGTTGAGACTAATCCTCTTTTAGGATTACCGAAGTAAAAATTTAGTAAGAATCTATTTGACCCGACTTAGGGGGTTGAGACTTTCTACATATGTTATAACTAATAACATAATCATTAAGTAAGAATCTATTTGACCCGACTTAGGGGGTTGAGACTTTACGTTCTTGGTGGTTGTTGAAATCAACTAATTTTAGTAAGAATCTATTTGACCCGACTTAGGGGGTTGAGACTGTAATTGATATAGAGAAGTTATTCTTATTCCGTTTATTGTAAGAATCTATTTGACCCGACTTAGGGGGTTGAGACATTGTTGGTTCCATCTAAACATGTTAATACATTACCGTAAGAATCTATTTGACCCGACTTAGGGGGTTGAGACTCTATCATAGATCAAATTTACCTTTACTGCATTTAAGTAAGAATCTATTTGACCCGACTTAGGGGGTTGAGACCCGGACAAACGGGTTAGCGTGTCTTCTAAGCACGCTGTTGTAAGAATCTATTTGACCCGACTTAGGGGGTTGAGACTTCTGAATTGATCGTTGACTGAAACATAATATGTTTTTTGTAAGAATCTATTTGACCCGACTTAGGGGGTTGAGACCAATTTGATCGTATTTTTTTGTTGTGAGGTTGAGATATTGTAAGAATCTATTTGACCCGACTTAGGGGGTTGAGACTTTTTCCTTGTTCTTTTTTAATTTCTTTAATTTCTTTGTAAGAATCTATTTGACCCGACTTAGGGGGTTGAGACTACAGAGTTGTTTTCTTCTTTATATAAAACAACTCTTTTACCGTAAGAATCTATTTGACCCGACTTAGGGGGTTGAGACTAAGATTTTTATTCTCAATTCTTAACAACATCCCTTCGGGGAGTAAGAATCTATTTGACCCGACTTAGGGGGTTGAGACTTACAAGAAGAGAAGTTTACTTTTTTGAGTTCCACATCGTAAGAATCTATTTGACCCGACTTAGGGGGTTGAGACTTCAACCAAGAACATGATAGTCATACTAATAGCACAGTAAGAATCTATTTGACCCGACTTAGGGGGTTGAGACAATGTAGGTATTGTTTATCTTGATTATCAAGTCTTTTGTAAGAATCTATTTGACCCGACTT
>JALOAS010000125.1 GCA_023228705.1 Ottowia sp.
CCAATCAAGACGCAAAGCGCAGGCATGGCTGGTGCCATGGCGAGCATTTGCAACGCAGAGTGGGCGGATTCTGACGGTCAAAGCGGGCATGATGGATTTGTTCTCAAGCTCTCAGGTCCCGGGCTGCGGACGATACCAGACTCACCTCGCCACCGGGTGGACCGTGCAGGAGCCGACGATGACAGCCATAGCCTTTGACAAGACGCAGGAAACCTTCCGCTTCACCGGCGCCGATGGCCAGCCCATCGCCCGCGTTGTGGAGGTCCGCCTTGACCCGCTGACCGGTGCCGCAAGCCGCCTGCTGCCCGATCCGGGCGCCGTGTTCCAGGCCCCCGACTACAGCGCAGCAGCCGAACGCAGCGCCGGCGCCGCCTGCCCCTTCTGTCCCGAGAACCTGCACACGCTGACGCCGCGCTTCACCCCGGATGTGGCCGAGGCAGGCCTGATCACGCACGGCAATGCCACCGTTTTCCCCAACCTGTTTCCCTACAGCGCGCACAATGGGCTCGTGGTACTGGGCGCTGAGCACTACCTGCGCCTGCCCGATTTTTCAGAAGCGCTGCTGGTTGACGGCTTTCTTGCCGCGCAGGACTACGTGACCCGGATCCAGGCGCAGGCCGGCCAATCGCTGCACGCGGCAATCAACTGGAACTACCTGCCGGCGTCGGGCGGCAGCATCCTGCATCCGCACCTGCACGTGACGCTGTCGCACACGGCCAGCAACTACCAGCGCGACATGAACGATTGCGGGCACGCGTTCCGGAAGAGGGCCGGTGCCGACTACCTGGAGCTGCTCTGCCAGGCCGAGCAGCGCTTTGGCGAACGCTGGGTGGGCGAGCTGGGGCCGCTGCGCTGGCTGCACGCGTTTGCGCCCCGCAGCCACAACGACTTCATCGGCGTTTTCCAGGCCGACCGCATCGTGCAGCTGCGTACGCCGGACTGGCAGGCGCTGGCGCGCAGCCTGCTGGCGCTGTTTGCGGCGCTGACCGAGCAGGGCCTGGCCAGCTTCAACCTGATGCTGACCGAATCCAGCGCCATGCCCCTGCACCTGCGGCTGGTCTCGCGCATCGCCTACGGCCAGCTCGAGACCAGCGACATCAACTTCTTCCAGATGCTGCACCAGGAATCGCTGTCGATACGCAAACCGGAAACCGTGGCGGCCCTGGCGCGCAGGCACCTGCAGGCAGCAATGGCCTGACAGCGGCCGCAGCGCGCGGCCCGGTCCGCTGGCGCCGGCTTCAGCGGCGGTCCACGTAGGCGTGCGCGACGGTGCCCAGGTCCACGTATTCCAGCTCGCTGCCGGCAGGCACGCCGCGCGCCAGCCGCGTCACCTTGATGCCGCGGTGCCGGAGCGCCTGGCCGATGACGTGCGCCGTGGCTTCGCCTTCGGCCGTGAAGTTGGTTGCGAGGATGAGTTCCTGCACGGTGCCGTCACAGGCGCGGTCCAGCAGCTGCTGCAGCCCGATCTCGCCCGGCCCCACGCCGTCCAGCGGGCTGAGCCGCCCCATCAGCACGAAATAGCGGCCGGCAAACGCGCCGGTGCGCTCCAGCGCAGCCTGGTCGGCTGGCGTCTCGACCACCGCCAGCTGCGTGGCGTCGCGCTTTGGATCGCTGCAGATGCTGCACACCTCCTGTTCGGTGAACGTGTGGCACAGCCGGCAGTGCCGCACCTTTTGCACGGCCGCCTGCAGCGCGGTCGCCAGGATTTCGGCGCCGCGGCGGTCGTGCTGCAGCAGGTGGAAGGCAATGCGGTTGGCCGAGCGTACGCCGATGCCGGGCAGGCGCCGCAGCGCCTGGACCAGCGTATCGATGGCGTCGGTGTCACGCTTGCTCATGCGGGGCCGTCCGGTCCGTCATCCATCCAGGGCCGTCTTGATCGCGTCCAATGGCACGCGTTGCGGGTCAGAATGGCAGCTTCATCCCCGGCGGCAGCCCGCCCATGCCGCCTGGCATCAGCTTGCCCATTTTTTCCTCGGACACTTCTTCGGCCTTGCGCACGGCCGCGTTGAAAGCGGCTGCAACCAGGTCCTCCAGCATGTCCTTGTCGTCTTCCAGCAAGCTGGGGTCTATGGTGACGCGCTTGACGTCGTGCTTGGCGGTCATGAGCACGCGCACGAGCCCGGCACCGGATTCGCCCTCCACCTCCAGGTGCGCCAGCTCTTCCTGCGCCTTCTTCATGTTTTCCTGCATCGCCTGCGCCTGCTTCATGAGACCTGCAAGCTGACCCTTGTTGAACATGCGTCTTTCCTTTTCAATGCCAATAAATCACAACGGCTGGATGCTGCCCGGAACCACCCGGGCGTCAAAATCCCGCATCATCTTCTGTACGAACGGATCGGCCATGAGCAGCGCCTCGGCGTCAGCCAGCCGCCTGGCCCGGGCCGCCGCGCGCCGCTTGGCGGGGCTGTCGCTCACGCTGCCAAACTCCAGCTCCAGCCTGACCGGATGGCCCTGGTCGGCCAATGCCGCTTCCAGGCGCTCGCGCACCGCGGCGCTGGCCAGCGACTGATTCTCAACCCGCAGCGTCCAGCATGACCCGCTGCGCGCCAGCAACTGCGACTGCAGCGCCAGCTGCCGTGGCAGCGCCTTGACCGCAGCGCTGCGCACCAGCTGCTGCACCAGCTGCGCCCAGAAGTCGCCGGACGCCGCGCTGGACGCAGGCGCTGCCTCGTTCTCCGCCGCGGCAGGCGCGCTGCTCGCCACCGCCGGCTCGGGCGGCTCAAGTGCCAACCCGGCTGCCGCGTCTGACTCTGCAGCGTCTGCGGTGGCGGAGCCGGGATCCGCGGCCCGCGCCGGCTCGGCGACGTGCTCCGGTCCGGCGTCGCCCGCTGCCGCTGCCGGCTCCCCCTGTCCACCCTGGCCGGCTGCAGCGGGCTCGGCCACGTCGTCATCACGCTGCGCTGCCGCCGCGCTTGCGGCTGCATCAGGCTGCCGGACTGGCGTTTTCAGCGTTTTTTTTTGTGCCGTACCTGCCTGCGCATCGCCTGCCGCCGTCGCCCGGAACGGCAGGAGGCGCAGCAGCGCCATGCTCAGGCCCACGTACTCGTCGGGCGCCAGCCCCAGCTCATTGCGCCCGTGCAGGCACAGGCTGTAGAGCAACTGCGTCTCATCGGCCGGCAGGCGGCGCGCCAGCTCGGCCATGCGGACCGCATCCGGGTCACTGGACTGATCCGGGTAGTCGGATGCCAGCTGCAGCACCGCCATGCGCTGCAGGATGCCAGCCATGTCTTCCAGCGTGGCTGCCGCAGACTGGCCGCTGCGGCGCAACGCATCCACGCCGCGCATCACTGCGGCGCCATCGGACGCCGCCAGCGCAGCGATGAACTCAAAGACCAGGTCGCGGTCGGCGCTGCCCAGCATCTGCCGCACCGGCTCGGCCTGCAGCTGGCCCGATCCGTAGGCAATGGCCTGGTCAGTCAGGCTGAGTGCGTCGCGCATGGACCCCCGCGCCGCGCGCGCCAGCAGCTGCAGCGCCGCCGGCTCTGCCGCCACCTGCTCCTGCTCCAGCACGTGCTGGAGCTGCTCGGCGATGATTTCAGGCGCCATCTGGCGCAGGTTGAATTGCAGGCAACGGCTCAGGACCGTCACGGGCACCTTTTGCGGATCGGTCGTTGCCAGGACAAACTTGAGGTATTCGGGCGGCTCCTCCAGCGTCTTGAGCATGGCGTTGAACGCATGCGAGGACAGCATGTGCACCTCGTCGATCATGAAGACCTTGAAGCGCCCCTGCACCGGTTTGTAGACGGCCTGCTCGAGCAGGCCCTGCACCTCGTCCACGCCCCGGTTGCTGGCCGCATCCAGCTCCGTATAGTCGACGAAACGGCCGGCATCGATGGCCAGGCAGGCCGGGCACTGACCGCACGGCTCGGCGGTGATGTCGCCCTGGCCGTCGGCGCCCGTGCAGTTGAGCGACTTGGCCAGGATGCGCGAGAGCGTGGTCTTGCCTATGCCGCGTGTCCCGACAAACAGGTACGCGTGGTGCAGGCGCTGCTGCTCCAGCGCGTGCGTGAGCGCCTGAACGACATGTTCCTGCCCCACCACCTCGCCAAAATGGCGGGGTCTGTACTTGCGCGCCAGGACAACGTAGGACATGGCCTCTATTGTACGGGCCGGCAGGCCAGTCTGGCGCGGCAAGCCGGCCCGGCGCCACGGCGGAATCGAAACCGATACAATGGACCCTGACGGGCCTTCCCGCATGGTGAAGAAGCGAATCGGGTCAGGTGGGGAACCAAGCAGCCCCAACTTCGTAGCCAGTGCCGGGGCAAAGGCTCGTCACCTCTTTTCCGCGCACGGTGCCGCGTCAGCGCCGACCAAGCCGGCCGTTCATGCACGGAACCGGCCAGCACCAGGCGTGCACCGCAGCGGTCTTTGGCGGAAGAACGGCAGCCGCCGGGCTCCCGTTGACCAAGCTGCTTTTTCAGCGGCGGCAGGTCCAGCACACGCTCCCCGCCCGCAGGTCATGTACGGCCACAGCGACGCCCGGCGCCCGGCGCCCATGCAATCATGAGGTTGCCTCCCCATGAGCAGCGATTGAGAGCCGGCCCCGCGCTTGCGCCGCCGTCAATCGACGTCGCGGTGGTCCCGCCCGGCCTCGTGTTCCTGTGGTTTCCGCTCCGCCTCGCGCTCCTGCTCGGGCTTGCCGCCGTGATGCGGCGCCGGCGCCTTGCGACTGCTGGCGTCGTGTGATACGGCCGGGTGCACGCTGGGCGACGAGGGGAGATACCCGGCCAGCCCCTCTATCAGGCCCATCTCCAGGCGGTCCACGCGCGAATGCAGGTCGCGGTTGTACGCGTCCACGGCATCGGCCAGGCGTTGCAACTGGGCTTCCAGCGGCCGCTCGCGCAAGCCGATCTCCAGGCGATCGACGCGGGAGAGCAGGTCCCGGTTGTGGTTGTGCACGGCGCTGGTCAGCTGCCCCAGCTCGTTGTCCAGCGGCTCGCGCAACCCCACCTCAGCGCGATCGATGCGCGCCAGGGCCTCCCGCCCCTGCAAGCCTATGGTCTCCTTGACGCGCTGCATCTCCTCGTCCATGTGCGCGCGCAGCTCGGTCAGGCGCGATGCCTCGGCCTTTTCGGCCAGGTCGCGCTGGGCTGCCAGCTCTCGCGCATGACGCCGCGCCTCGACCAGCGCAACACCCTGGCCATACGCCAGGACCGCCACGAACACCACGGCAAGCGCCGCCATCAGACCCAGCAGGATCAGCCCGAGCGGGGCATGGACCTCGGTAAACACCAGCGACAGGTCCATGGGCTGGTTCATCGCGCCCCAGTTGACGCCGACAAAGACGATCACGGCGGCGCAAACCAGCAACAGCAGCAAAGAGCGTAGGGTTGACATCAGTTCAATTCCTTGGGGTTTGGGGCCCGGCACAGGCGGGTTCAGCCGCGGGGCCGCGACCGAGCGCGCCGGCCCAGAATCGTGTCCGCTTGCCCTGAAAGTGTACCCGACACAGCGGCGCTGCAAAACCCCTGGCGCGGTCCAAAATGGCAAAAACGGCAACCCTCACCGGGGCTGCCGGCTGCCCCAGGCCCAGATCAGCAGGCCGGCCACGATCATGGGAACGGACAGCCACTGCCCCATGGACAGCCCGAGCGCAAGCAGGCCCAGATGCGCATCGGGCTCGCGGAAGAACTCAACGACAAAGCGAAGCACGCCGTAGCCCAGCAGGAATGCGCCGCTGACCTGGCCCGTCCTGCGCGGCCCCCGCGCGTACAGCCAGAGCAGGACAAACAGCAAGACCCCCTCCAGCAGCACCTCATAGAGTTCGGAGGGATGCCGCGGCACCAGCGAGCCGCTTTGCGGAAACACCATGGCCCAGGGCAGGTCTGGCGACGCCACGCGGCCCCACAGCTCGCCGTTGATGAAATTGCCGATGCGGCCAAACGCCAGCCCCAGCGGCACGCAGGGCGCCACCAGGTCCATGACCTGGAACCAGGGCCGCTGGCGCCGGTGCGACCAGAGCGCCATCGCGATCAGGACGCCCAGCAACCCCCCGTGAAAGCTCATCCCGCCCTCCCACACGGCAAGGATCTGCAGCGGGTGCGCCAGGTAGTACGCCGGCTTGTAGAACAGGCAATACCCCAGGCGACCACCGACGATGACGCCCAGCACCCCCCAGAACAGCATGTCCTCAACGTCCCGGGACGACCAGGGTGCCGGCGCCTGGACGCCGGCAAACTGCGGGTGCTTCAGGCGACGGCGGGCCAGCACGTAGAAAAGCGCGAACGCGGCCAGGTACGAAATGCCGTACCAGTGTATGGACAGCGGGCCGACCTGCAGCGCCACCGGATCAAATTGCGGATGAACAAGCATGTGCGGATTTTGCCTGCTCGCGCGACACCGCATCGCATCCGCCGCCTGGTGGCCATGCGCTGCGTCCGGATCGCTGTGACCCTTTTGCCAAAAGGCGGCCGCGCTTGGCGCATACTTGGGGGCCCTGGACGCGCCGTCCAGTTCCCGATTCCGGACGCGCCGTCCAGCTCCCGATTTCCAACCCTGCCAAGCAAGACATCATGAGCACACCGAAAAAAGTCATCCCCATCCTGCCCATCAACCGGCGCAGCGCGCACATCACCGAAGGCAAGGCGCGCGCGTCCAACCGCTCCATGTTCTACGGCATGGGCTACAAGGAAGACGACTTCAAGAAGCCCATGGTCGGCGTGGCCAACGGGCACAGCACCATCACGCCGTGCAATTCCGGGCTGCAGCGCCTGGCCGATGCCGCCATAGAGGGCATACACGAGGCCGGCGGCAACGCGCAGATGTTTGGCGTGCCGACGATCTCCGACGGCATGGCCATGGGCACCGAGGGCATGAAGTATTCGCTGATCAGCCGCGAGGTCATCAGCGACTGCGTGGAGACCTGCGTCATGGGCCAGTGGATGGACGGCGTCGTCGTCATCGGCGGCTGCGACAAGAACATGCCCGGCGGCATGATGGGCATGCTGCGCGCCAACGTGCCGGCCATCTACGTTTACGGCGGCACCATCCTGCCGGGCAAGTGGCACGGCGAGGACCTCAACATCGTCAGCGTGTTCGAGGCCGTGGGCGCCAACGCCGCGCACAAGATCAGCGACCAGGAACTCAGGGATATAGAGCAGCACGCAATCCCCGGCTCTGGATCCTGCGGCGGCATGTACACGGCCAACACCATGAGCAGCGCGTTTGAAGCCATGGGCATGAGCCTGCCGTATTCGTCGACCATGGCCAACCCCTACGACGAGAAGCAAAATTCCGCCAGGGAATCGGCCAAGGTGCTGGTCGAGGCGATCAAGCGCGACCTCAAGCCGCGCGACATCGTCACCAAGGAGGCCATAGAAAACGCGGTGGCGGTCATCATGGCCGTGGGCGGCTCGACCAACGCCGTGCTGCACTTCCTGGCCATCGCGCATGCTGCCGGAGTCGACTGGACCATTGACGACTTCGAGCGCATGCGCAAGAAGGTCCCGGTTCTCTGC
>JALOAS010000126.1 GCA_023228705.1 Ottowia sp.
GACGCCTGCGTCTTGCTGATGTTGAGCCACTTCTCCATGAACTTGAGCGGGTTGGTCTTGGGGAACTCATACCGGTCGGTCTCTATGCCCAGCGTCTGGTAGACGTCCTTGGCGCAGTAGCGGGTCCAGGCGGCGAGGCGCTCGGCGTTCATGCCGACGAGCTCGCGGCCTTCTGAGAAGAGGTATTCAATCCACTTGAGCTCACTGTCGACGACCTCGGCAATCAGCGCTTTTATCTCCTCGCGCTTTTGCGCAAACGCGACCTGGCCGCGGCTGGTTTGCAGTTCGTTCTCGAGCACGGCGCGGTCCAGCTCGGCGTGGATCTCCAGCTCGTCCTGCGCGATCTTCTGGATGGACTTGCCTATGGGCTGGAACATGCCGGTGTCGCAGATGGCAAAGGTGACGGCAAAGGACGCCATGAACTGGATGCGCTCCATGCAAAAGAGGGCGATGACCATCATGAAGACGGTGTTGTAGGTGTCCTGGTTGTTCTCTATCTGGCCCAGCGCGTACTGGTGCGAGGCGGTGAAGGCGTCGGAGAAGGCCCGGGCGACGCGCTTGAGGCGCTCGTGCGCTTCTTCCACGCGCAGGATTTCGTCGATGATGGCGGTGGGGTCGTCAAAGGAGTTGCGGACGATCTCGGAGTACGTGGCGGCGTGGATGACCTCGTTGTCGGAGATGCGCTGCCAGGCGGCCCAGAGCTCGCTGCTGGTGATGAAGGGCGCGAGCACGGGCGCGATGGCGCGGCTGGCCACCGAGTCGGCTTCCCACTGCCAGGCCAGCGTCTTGATCATCATGTCGTAGGTGGAGCGGCTGGCTTTCTTGAAGTCGGCGTTGCAGCTGGAGTAGTCAAACTCGTTCTCGTCCCAGTCCAGCGACTTTTGCGTCTTGTACAGCTCCCAGATGCGCGGGTAGTGGCGGTTGATGGTGTCAAAGAGGCCCTGCTTTTCGCCGAGGAAGAGCAGGGGCTTGGCGTAGTCGGTCTTGTCGTAGTTGAAGACGTTGTCGGTCATGGCGGTTCCTTGTTTTTTGCGCTGGCCTATGGGTTGATCTGGTCCAGCATGTCCGTGAGGGTGTCGTTGCGTTGACTGGTGATGCGAGCCAGGCAGGCGTTGTGGACCATGAACTCCATGGAGCCGCCCTCGTACGCAGCGGCCTCGTAGCTGCACTGCAGGTCGCGGTAGCGCAGCCAGACGCGCTGGGCGGTGCGGGCCATGGTCTGCCGGGTCTTGTCCAGCCGGGGCATGAGCTCGGCGTAGAGCTGGATGAGCTCGGCATCCGCGCGCTGGTAGTCCTGGCCGGCGCACTGGTTGATGTCGGCCTGCGTGGTGGCGTTGTCGCAATCCAGTGCGGGGTCGCTGGCGGCTGCGGCCGGGCCGCCGCAGAGCGCGGCGGCCAGCGCGAGCAGGGGGAGCATGTGCAAGGGGCGTTGCATGGTTGCTGCTGTTCCGGCCGGGCTACAGCGTGCAGGCGCCGCCGCACTCGGGGTCGTCGTCCAGCGTGCTGCTGGCGCTGGCTGCTGCCACCGAGACGTCGGGGGTGATGCTGCTGGTGGCGCGGGTCGGGGCCTGCCGGGGGGCTTCGGCCTCGTCGGCCTGTGCCGCCATGGCGCTGCCGACCATGCGGCCCACGAGTTCCTTGCGTTCGGCCTCGATCTCGTCCAGCTGCCTGAACCCGGCCGAGGTCTTCTGGTTCATGTAGTACTTGCTCTTGAGCCCCATCTTGATGCGGTACAGGTAGTTGCGGATCATCTCGCTGGACTCGATGTACGCGTCGCCTATGACCTGGCGATAGAAGTCTGCGGAGATGCCCTGGTCGGTCCACTTCTGGACGATGGCGTAGGCCTCGGTCATGTCCCTGGCGGGAATGGTCCAGGCCGATTCGTACCACTCGGCGAGCTCCTCGCCGTCGGGGGCGGCCCAGTAGTTGACGCGCTCGTTGTCGGTCTTGATCAGCGTGAGCTCGCGGATGGGGTAGACGCCGTTGGTGGTGCCTGATGCGTTGGCCGAGGTCTCGGTGGGCATGTGCGCGGCCAGCACCGAGTTGCGGATGCCGCCGTTGGCGACGATGTCCTGGCGCAGCGCTTCCCAGTCGTAGCGGTTGGCAAAGTCCGCGATCTGGTCGACGTTGCGGTTGTACGTGTCCAGCGGCAGCCAGCCATCCGGCCAGCGGGTCTTGTGCATCCAGGGCGCGTTGCCCAGCTCCTGCCCGAGGCGCAGGCTGGCGCGGACCAGGTGGTAGTAGTGGCGCTCGGCTGCCTCGTGGATGAACTGCTTGCCCTCTGCCGTGGTGTAGAGCTTGTGCTCGCGCGCCATGAGGTGCGCCAGCCCCAGGATGCCCACGCCTGCGTTGAGCCTGGCCTTGGACGTGTAGCCTATGTGCGGCAGCTCGTACTCGGCCAGGTGGATGCACTTGTCTATCATGAGCAGCGCGTAGTAGGCAACCTCCTCGTACTGCGCGTCGGACGCTATGTTGCTGACGACGATGCCGGCCAGGTTGCAGGTGGCGACCTCGGGGGAGGACACCTGCGTGATCCTGTCCACGACGACGCCGTTGACCTCGTCGCCGGGCTGCAGCTCAGCGGGGTAAACCAGGCCGCGGCTGGTCTGTACCGGCTGCTCGCCCTCCAGCCTGTGCTGGCCGCCGTCCTCGTCTTCAAAGGTGACGAAGGACACGTCCTCGCCCTTGTAGATCTCGGTGATGTGGTTGTACGCGCCGGTGGGCAGGGCGATTTCCGAGCACAGGTTGGAGCTGTAGATGGTGTCCTTGAACGGCGTGTGCCGGTTCATCTCGTGGATGTTGTGCTCGTAGACGCGGCCGGTCTCGTTCCACTCGTTGGTTGCGGTGATGAGCAGCTCGCGCGCGTTGACGGTGTGCTTGGGAAAGAGCGGGTTGGCCTCGTACTTCTGGTAGAGCTGCTCAAAGCGCTCCTCGTCGTCGCTGTACAGCGCCTCGT
Source organism: Ottowia sp. (assembly GCA_023228705.1). Lineage (GTDB taxonomy): Bacteria > Pseudomonadota > Gammaproteobacteria > Burkholderiales > Burkholderiaceae_C > Ottowia. The sequence continues at coordinate 2,957 of JALOAS010000126.1, forward strand.
ACAGGTCGGGCGCGGTGAAGCAGTTGAACAGGAAGATGTCCTCGTTGCGCGCCACCTTGCGCGCAAACAGGCGGTTTGAGCCCCAGGAGTAGTCCATGCCGCGGATCTTGCGGTCTGCCGTGGACATGGGGTTTTTCAGGCGCAGCAGCGTGTCGACCTCGGGGTCGAAGATGGAGAAGTACGCCGTGCAGGCGCCGCCGCGGCCGTTTTGCAGGCTGGACTTGACCTCGGACACCACGGCGCGGAAGTAGGGCAGCTTGCCCTGGTGGCGGATGACGCCGCCGCGCACCGGGTCGTTGAGCGAGCGGATGTTCATGTGCGAGCCTATGCCGGCGCTCATGTACGTCATGGTGTAGGCAATGTGGTTGCCCACGGCAATCGAGCGCGCGCTGTCGGCGGTCGTGTACAGGCAGCAGCTGGCATAGCCGCGCAGCGGCGTGCCCAGGTTGATGTGGTTGGGCGTGGGCGCGTTGATGCGGTTGCGGCTCAGGTGCTCGTAGAAGTTGGCCACGTCGGTCATGCGCCGCTCGCGCGGCTGGTCCACCGAGAGCGCCATGGCCATGCGCATGTAGATGTACTGCGGCGTCTCGTAAATCTTGTTCTTGACCCGGTCGGCAATGGCGTACTTGGACAGGTGCGTGTGCAGCTGGTAGTGCGCGTAGTCCAGGTCGCGCTCGTGGTCCATGAGCCTTTCAACCTGGGCGTATTCGTCGTCCGAGTAGTCCAGCCACTCCATGTACCCTAGCTTTTGCAGCCGGCGGTGCAGCTGGATGACCGTGGGCATGAAGACGCCGTGCACCTCCTTGTGCATGAGCGTGGCGTACAGCCGCCCCGCCATGCGGTTGTAGTCCCAGGTGTCCTGCTGCAGGCAGTTGCGGATGAGGCGCTGCTGCAGCTCGGCGGTGGAGACCTGTGCCGGCATGTCGGACACGGTCTCCAGAACAACGGAGGACCAGTCCATGTCCGGGCCCAGCGCCTTGGCGGCCCACTCGCCCCAGCCGTTGAGCTTGCCCGGTGTGAACGGCTCGACGCGCCCGTCGCGCTTGATGACTGTCTCTATCATGGGGCTCCTTGCTGGACGACTAAATATTGTGAGGAATCAGTATATCAAGCACAAGATGTAGTGGTTCGGTTTTGAAGCACATTTCCCGCATCACGCCGGCCAAATCGCGCTGAAACGCCCGCGGATGCTGGCTTTTGCGCAGCCGCAACAGCGCGCCGAAAAAATGCGTAGGACGGAGGGTGCGCGCGAATGGATGCAGCGCGCGGGAGCCGAAGTCAAGCGCGCATTCCCGCGCTGCAGGCCATCAGCCGTGCAGGGTCAGGCGCAGCGGCAGTTCGGAAAAACCGCTGCCCGGGTAGGCGGCAGGCGTCGCGGGTTTGGCACCCGGCGCCATGGTGGTGGTTGCGCCCAGCAACTCCTCCAGGAGCACGCGCAGCTCCAGCCGCGCCAGCGGCGCACCCGGGCAGACGTGGATGCCGGCGCCGTAGAGCAGGTTGTGGGGCGCGTTGCGCTCGGGCTGGTAGTCGTCCGGGTCGCCAAACACCTCCTCGTCGCGGTTGGCGGACGCCCAGATCAGCGCGATGCGCTCGCCCTGGCGCAGCTTGCGGCCGCGCAGCGTGACGTCGCGGGTGACGCGGCGCCGGTTCAGGATCAGCGGGCTGTTCATGCGCAGGATCTCGTCGGCCGCCGCGTCCAGCCGTTCCGGATGCTCGCGCAGTTGCTGCTGCAGCGGCTGGTTGCGCGCGAGGTATTCAGCCAGGATGCCGACCGATGCGGCCAGGGTGCCCAGCTCGCCCACCGTCCAGTTGCGGACGATGCTGATGATCTCATCCTCGGCCAGCGGCCGTCCCTGCACCTGCTCGTGCAGCAGGCGCGTGGTGACGTCATCCGGTGCCGCGGCTCCCGCGTCGCGGCGCAGCGCCAGCTGCTCGCGCACGTGCGAGTCAAAGGTCGTGGCCACGGTGGCCATGGCCTCCCGGTCTATGCGCAGCGTGGCCTCGTGGTTGGCAGCAACCCATTCGCGCAGCGGCTCGTGCAGGCTTTGCGGCCAGCCCATGAACGCGCACTGCACGTGCAGGGCAAACGGCCAGGCCAGCGCCTGCATGAGTTCCACCTCCTGCCCGCCCGGCAACGCCTGCACCAGCGCGCGCGAGAGCGTGCGGCACACGGGCTCGAACGCCTGCATGCGCTCGGGCGCGAAGTAGGGCTCCATGACCCGGCGGAAGTGCGTGTGCTCGGGCGGGTCCATGCCGTTGGGTACGGATGGAAAGCGCGAGACCGCGTTGCTGTACGTGTCGTGGTCGCGCACGGCATGCAGCACATCGGCGTGCTTGAGCAGCGAGGTGTAGCCGTGTCGGCTGCGCGCCACCGGGCAGCGCGCGCGCATGTCGTCGTACGCTGCGATCTGGTTCTCCAGCACCTCCGGGGACCTGGGGTCCCAGTCGTAGGGTTGCGTCTTGCTCATGGCTTGGCCCTCCAGACGGTTGGATGGTGGCTGGCCGACCGGCCCGCTACCGGCCGAGCGCCGCGCAGCGGTTCAGGCCAGGGCAGCCTTGCCGGCCATGTCCATCAGGACATCGTTGTTGCCCCAGTGGATGCTGAACGCCCGCAGGTCGCGGTGCATGCGCTCCAGCGGCAGCGCCTGAGAATAACCGACGGCACCGTGCAGGCCAAGGCATTTGTCGACGACGCGGCTGGCTGCTTCGGTGACCGACACCTTGGTCAGCCACAGCGGCACGGGCGGGCCCTGGATGCCTTGCGCCATCTGCTGCTGGCCCCAGGCCAGCCAGGCGCGGGCGCCGGTGGCCTCCTGCACGAGCTGCGCCACCTGCGCCTGGACGGCAGGATGGCTGGCCAGCGGCTGGCCCAGCACGGTGCGCTGCTTCAGGTAGGCCAGCGTGGTGTCCAGTGCCGCCTGCGCGATGCCCAGCGCAGCAGCAGATACGCCAAGCACCGCAACGCTGGATACGGCGCCCAGCAACGCCATGGCGCCGCCGACCTGCCCCAGCAGGCGATCTGCGGGCAACCGGCAGTGATCGAAGAAGACTTCGCGCACCTGCACGCCATGCAGGCCCATGGTGGCTTCACGCTCGCCAAAGCGCAGCCCGGGATCGTCCTTGTCGACGATGAAACAGCTCAGCGACTGCGGCCCGGGGGCTGTGTCGGTGCGCGCCAGGACCAGGTACACGTCGCCGGCGCCGGCCTGCGTGATGAAGAACTTGCTGCCGTTGAGCTCCCAGCCGTCGTCCTGCGGCGTGGCGGTGGTCTTGATGCTGCCCGGGTTGGAGCCGCCGCCGGTTTCCGTACCTGCCAGCGTGCCGCCCATGCGCTGGCCGCTGGCCAGCTGGGGCAGGTAGCGCGCCTTTTGTTCCGCCGTGCCCAGGGCGGCGATGCCGGAGCAGACGGTCAGGTGCGCCAGCAGCGCCCAGGCCGTCGATGCACAGCCGCCCGCGACCGCTTCGGCGGCGGCAAGCAGCGTGCCGGTGTCTGCGGCCAGGCCGCCTGAGCCCGTCGGGAGCGTGAGCCCGGCCAGGCCAAAGTCACACAGCTTGCGCCAGTGGCCGTCGGGAAAGGCGCGATCGCGATCCACTTGTGATGCCGCCGGCGCGATCTCGCGTGCAACGAATTGGTGCACGCCGGCGATCAGGTTCTCGTCTGTCATGTCTTTCTCCATGCGTTTTGACGCCAAGATGTGCCCGGATTGCGTGTTGCCGTGGGCGCGGCTGCAACGGGCCCAGACGCCGGGATCAGATCAGTTTGGAGTAGGTTGCCGTGCGTGGCTTGCCCAGATACTCGTCAAACGCCATGGCGAGCGCCCGGACAAACAGCCGCCCCTTGGGCCGTATGGCCAGGTGCTCTGAATCGACGTCGAGCAGGCCGGCAGCAATGTGCGGTTGCAGCGCTTCAAGCTCAGCGGCAAAGTGCTGCCGGAAGTCCAGACCGTGGCGGGCGCTGAACGCGGCAAAATCAATGCGCTTGCCGCACATGATGTCCATGATGACTTCGCGCCGCAGGACATCTTCGGTGCTCAGGTCAAGGCCCTTGGACGTGGGCAGCTCGCCGCTCTGTATGGCTTCGGCCCAGGGCTTGCGCATGTGCTGGTTCTGGATGTAGGCGTTGCCGATCTTGCCTATGGCCGAGATGCCCAGGCCTACGAGGTCGCATTCGGCGCGCGTGGTGTAGCCCTGGAAGTTGCGGTGCAGGCCGCCGCTGAGGCGGGCGCGGTTCAGCTCGTCTTCGGGCTTGGCAAAGTGGTCCAGGCCAATGTAGACGTAGCCCGCGTCCAGCAGCTTTTGCATGGACAGCATGAAGATCTGCAGCCGCGTCTCGGCCGATGGCAACTCGTCCGGGTTGATCAGGCGCTGCGCCTTGAAGCGCTCGGGCAGGTGCGCGTAGTTGTAGAGCGCGATGCGGTCCGGCGACAGGCTCACCAA
>JALOAS010000127.1 GCA_023228705.1 Ottowia sp.
CCACCCCCCACCAAGACCCCAGCCGCCGCTCCAGCCCATCATGGAATTCCCCATTGCAGGCGCCCGCCGGCAACCGATTACCAGTTGCCGCGGCCGCGGCGCTGCTGGTCGCGCTGTTGTGGGGTAAGTACGTCATCGATGCTCTTGCGTTTTTGCAGTGAATTCTCGAACATCTGCTTGCGCAGGGCGGCCATCGCGTCATAGGCGTCGCGCGCAGCCTGTTCGTCGAACTTGCCGTCCTGCCAGGCACCACCCCGGGCGAGGCGCTGCTCACGCATTTTTCCCATCAGCTCCCATTGCTTGCTGCCGAATTCCTTTTCGATGTCCGCGATCTTGGCCCGCTGCTCGTCGGTCAAATCCGGAATGTAGTCACAGCCGTAGCCGCCCATCATCCCCGGACCCATGAAACCGCCACGCCCATAACCCGGGCCTGCGCCATCATTTCCCATCATGCCCCAGCCCATGCCATACCCGCCTTGATCGTAGCCGTGGCCGCCCATCATCCCCGGCCCCATGCCGGAAGGTTGCGCCCACGCGGATACTGCCAACAGCAGTCCGGTGATGAGAGCTATCAATGCATGTTTCATGATCACGTCCTTTTTTCATCAGTACCGAAAACCATTATGCGCCGCCAAAGAGGAAAGGGCAATGCGCCGGGCTGGTGTTCGCTGATTGTTGCGAAATCCCGGGCGAACGAGGTGCGCGTTAGCGCCGGCCAGCACCCGCGGACAGGTGATGACAACCGGCCTTGGCCCTGAAGTTCTGATCCCATGGCCGCGCCGCTGTTCCTTCGGCGGCGCTGGCGCTGGCGCTGCCCTTCTTCAAGTCGGGACTCACCAAATGGGACGGTTTTCTGTCGCTGTCACCGGTCGCAAACTTCCTGTTCCAGGAGGAATTCAAGCTGCACATCCTCGGACAGATCCATGACCTGCCGGCCCCCCATCTGCTCGCGCTCGCCAGCAGCTCGGCCGAAATCATCTTGCCCATCCTGCTCGTTCTGGGCCTTGCCACGCGCCTGAGCGCGCTGGGCCTGCTCGGCATGACGGCCGTGATCCAGCTCATCGTGCCGGATGGATGGGCAAACTTTCACCTGCCCTGGGCAGCCATGGCGATTGCCCTGATCGCCATCGGGCCGGGCCGGCTGTCCGTCGACCACTGGATTCGACAGTTTTTTGAGCGTCGCCAAGCTTAGGAGCCTTGCGTAACCTGACCGGAAGATGACCATGCTTGCACTGCGCGCGATATTCCCCTGATGGCATTTCCCAGCGGTTTGATCTCGTATCCCATGGCCCGGTAGCTGCGCTGGCGTTTGTTCCACATGCGAGCGAGCTGCGGTTGGTCGGTCTCGGCGTAATCATAGATGCGAACATCCTGCTTGTCGGCGTGTTCCCGGTGCAGGCGTCCGGCGTATTGCTGCAAGGTTCCTTTCCAGGAGATCGGCATGGCCAGCACCAGCGTGTCGAGCGGAGGATGGTCGAAACCTTCGCCGATCAGGCGGCCGGTGGCGAGCAGCACCCTCGGTGCCGACGCATCCAGCGCATCCAGCTGCGCGAACACCGCCGTTCGCTGCTTCTTCGACAAGCGGCCATGCAGGACAAAGCAGTGTTCGACCTCATCCCCCAGCGCCTCCTGCAACAGCGGCAGATGATCCGTTCGCTCGGTAAGCACCAGCACCTTTCGCCCTTCGCGGTAGGCGGCCAGCACATCCCCGGCGATGCGTCGGTTGCGGGCCGCGTCGCCCGCGAGGATGCGGAACACATCCTGGATCGATGAATCCGGCGGAATCTCCGGTGCGGGTATCAACTTCGGCCAGACCTCCAGTTGCGCCGGGGCGGTTTTCGGTCTGGCGGCACCGTGGCGGACCGGCCCGCACTGCATGAAGATGATGGGCTGATGCCCGTCGCGGCGTATCGGCGTGGCGGTCAGGCCCACGACAAATTTCGCCCTGGCCTGTTTGAGGATTGCCTCGAAGGAAAACGCCGACAGGTGGTGGCATTCGTCGATGATGATCTGTCCGTACTGGTCGAGCAGTTCGCCCAAATCCTCCCGCCGTGACAGTGACTGCATGATGGCGATGTCGATGTTGCCGGACGGCTTCTTCTTGCCGCCGCCGATGACACCCAGGCTTCCTCTCGGGAACTCGAGAAATCCGGTCAATCGCTCCTGCCACTGGCGCAGCAGTTCGGTGCGATGGACCAAAACCAGCGTGCTGACCTTGCGCCGGGCGATCAGGGCGGCTGCTGTGACGGTCTTGCCAAAAGCCGTCGGGGCGCAGAGCACGCCGACCTCGTGCTTGAGCATCTCCCGCACCGCTGCCTTCTGATCCTTGCGCAAGGTGCCGGTGAATCTGGCCGTCGCCTTGCGTCCGGCCAAGCGCTCGTCCTGCAGATCCGGACGGATATCGTTCTCCCGTAACAGGTCGAGCACCGCATCGAGGCAGCCACGCGGCAGGCCGATATGCTGGGGGAAATTCTCGGCGCAGCCGATGATGCGCGGCTTGTTCCACACCGGCAGGCGTATGGCCTGGGCCCTGTAGAACTCCGGATTCTGGAAGGCGGCGAGGCGGATCAGGCGGTTGGCCAGCGGCTGCGGCAGATCGGCCTTGGCGATGCGGCTCGTGGTGGCTGCGGCAAACTGCTCGCCGCAACCAGAGCGAGCGATCCAGGATGCTGAGGTTGCTTGCTCATGAGGACCACTTTAACCACATAACCCCTCAAGACTCGGGGCGGTTCGGGCCGCGTGCGGTCACCGGCTGCAGGTGCTATATTGACGAGACCATGTGCCGTCGCATTGCGCTCTTTCTCGCTGCCGTGCTTGTGCTGGCCGGCGCCTCGCTGGCGCAGTCGGCGCTGGCGGCGCCGCCATGTGCAGATCTTCAGGCCGATGCTGCGATGCAGGTGACGCCACATCTGCCCGACGCGCCCGAGATGTCATGCCAGGAGCGGCCAATGCAGCCGATGTCTTCCTGCGCCGGGACTGCGGCTTGCTGCGCACCCGCGGGCGCATCGGCAGCGGCCTGGTTGACCGACCCGGCAATCGGGCGTCCGGCGCCTGCCTTTGCCGACGCCGACCACTTCGGCAGTTTCATCCCGCAGACAGCGCACCGGCCTCCCCGCCTCTTGTTTTCCATTTGATTGGCGCTGCACGCCAATCACCCATGTCCGGGCAGGCGTTGCCGCGCATTGGCGCGCGCCACGCCCAGCATTGGGACACGACTTTCAAGTGATGGAAATACAAGAGGAACCGAAATGGCTTGTTTCACGAGGCGGATCGCATTGCTGCCCATGCTGGCTGGTCCTGCAGCAACGCTCTCAAACCTGGCCAGCGTGGCTGCGCCGGTGCCGGCCACGCCCTACAAGAACCCAAACCGCGACTGTTGCAACCGCTGCGCGCTCTACCTGAACCGCAACGGGTTGGACGTCGCCACGATCGATACCGACCTGGTCCGCGTGCAGCAGGAGCACGGCGTGCCGCGGGAACTGGCCGGCTGTCACGGGCATCACGCTGCCCGGCATGCCGCTGGGCGCACCGGGCATGGACGAGCCGGGCATGAACAAACAGGCGCCGTTCGTAGTTCATGCCCTTGCCCAGGGCGAGCCCTCCTCCATTTACGCGCAGGAGTAGAACCATGATGTCCAACATGATGGCCGGCGGTATGGGCGGCGGCATGCTCTTCATGGGCCTGGGCGCGATCCTCGTGATCGTGGTGCTGGTGCTCGTGATCCTGGCCCTGATCAAGTATTTGCTCGGCGAGTAAGCGTGCCGGTACGCCGCAAGGAGCCAAGATGCGCATCTACAACGACTTCGTCCTGCCGCACCTGTGTCGCTGGGCCATGCAGAGCAAGCGCCTGCTGCCATACCGCCGGCGCGTGATCGGCGCGGCCGACGGCCACGTGCTGGAAATCGGCGTTGGCGCCGGCGACAACTTGCCGCTTTACACGGGCGCGGTGCGCGACATCCAGGCGCTGGAGCCGTCGCCGCGGCTGATTGCCATGGCGCGGCGCGCTGCCACCCTGGCGCCTGCTCCGGTACGCTTCATCGAGGCCTCGGCCGAAGCGATTCCGCTGCCGGACCACAGCATCGACAGCGTGGTGACCACCTGGACGCTGTGCTCGATTCCGGATGCGCACCAGGCGCTGGCCGAAATGCGCCGCGTGCTCAAGCCCGGCGGGCAACTGCTCTTCGTCGAGCACGGGCTCGCGCGCGAGCGCTCGGTGCAGCGCTGGCAGCAGCGCTTGACACCGGCGTGGTCCAAATGTGCCGGCGGCTGTCACCTGGATAGGCCCATGCAGGCGTTGATCGAAAGCGCAGGGTTTGACCTGTCATGGATCGAGACCGGCTACATGCAAGGCCCGCGGCTGTTTGCCTATTTTTACGAAGGGCGTGGCCAGCCGCGCTGACGCGCGCGCAGCGCGGCTGCCGCGCAAAGACCAAGGACATTGAAATGAACACCGATCTCTCCCGCCCCACGCGCCGCGACCTGCTGCACTATGCTGGCGCCGGCTCGGCCGCGCTGTTGGGCGGCTTGCCCGCCGTGCGCGCATTCGCGCAAGCGTCTGGCACTTTCAATCCCGACCTCACGCTCGAGCTGCGCGCAGCGCCGAACAGCGTTGCGCTGCGTCCCGGCGCGGCAACGTCCGTCTGGTCCTATCAGGCGCGTGTCCTGAAAGGCGATCCGGCCAGCGTCCAGCCGCTGCCCGGCAGCTACCTTGGCCCCATCCTGCGCGTGCGCCGCGGGCAGAAGTTGCGCATCGATTTCATCAACGATCTGGACCAGGCCAGCATCGTGCACTGGCATGGCCTGCACGTGCCCGATACGATGGACGGGCACCCCCGCCTGGCCATCGGGCCAGGCGAGCGCTACCGCTACGAATTTGAAGTGCAGAACCGGGCCGGCACCTACTGGTATCACCCGCATCCGCACGGCCATACCGGCGAGCAGGTCTATTTCGGGCTTGCCGGCCTGCTGCTGGTGCGTGACGACGAGGAGCAGGCACTGCCCCTGCCGCGCGGCGAGTACGACGTTCCCATCGTCATCCAGGATCGCACCTTTGACGACGCCAACCAGTTTCGCTACCTGGGCGGCACCGGCCCCGCTGCCACGCGCGCCGGCGCGTCGGGCAACCGGATGGGCGGCCGCGGAATGATGGGCGGGATGATGGGCCGCGGACCCATGATGGGCGACGGCATGGGCGACATGATGCCGCGCATGATGGGATTCTTTGGCGACACCCTGCTCGTCAATGGCCGCCCGGATGCATCGCTGGACGTGGCCACGCACCCTTATCGGCTGCGCATCCTGAACGGCTCCAACTCGCGCATCTGCAAGCTGGCGTGGCACGATGGCCGGCCGCTCACCGTGATCGGCACCGACGGCGGCCTGCTGGAGCGGCCCGTCCGCAAGGACTACGTCATGCTGGCACCGGCCGAGCGCATCGAGCTGTGGGCCGATTTCAGCGACGACGCCGTGGGCGCCGAACGCACGCTGGTGAGCCTGGCGTTTGACGGCGCCATGGGGCAAATGATGCGCATGATGGGCGGCGGCGCCATGGCGGGGATGATGGGCGGCGGCGCCATGGCGGGGATGATGGGCGGCGCGGCGCTGCCCGCGGGTGCCGAATTTCCAATCTTCCGGTTTCGGGTGGCGCGCAAGGCAGCCAGCACGCTTGAGCTGCCCGGGCAGCTTGCCACCGTCGCCTGGCCGCGCCTTCAGGACGCCGTCAACCGAACACATCCTCGGACTTTCCGCATCACCATGAGCCACATGCAATGGGGCATCAATGGCCGCAGCTTCGAGATGACGGCGGTTGCGCCCGATGAGGTCGTCCGGCTGGGCAGCACCGAAGTGTGGGAGTTCGTCAACGACAGCGGCATGATGACGATGGCGCATCCCATGCACGTGCACGACCAGCAATTCCAGGTGCTGCAGCGCGAGCACGGCGCAGGCAGCGGCGATGTGCAGGACGGCTACGTCGATCAAGGCTGGAAAGACACCGTGCTCGTGATGCCCGGTGATCGCGTGAGGCTCCTGATGCGCTTTGCCGACTATCCGGGCCTGTATCTCTACCACTGCCACATGCTGGAGCACGAGGATGGTGGGCTCATGCGCAACTACCGGATCGAGGCGTGACGCGCCCGGGAACACGCGGCCATGTCTTCCTTGCCCATCATCCAGGTTTTGCTCGCAGTTGGTGCCGGCATTTTGCTGAACCTGACGCCGTGCGTGCTGCCGGCCGTCCCGCTCAAGGTGCGCGCCGTACTCCACGAGTCTGGCCAGCGCCTGGCGCCACGCGCACTCTCGGCCGCGCTCTTTGCCGCCGGTTCGGTGCTGTTTTTTGCCGCGCTGGGCCTGGCCACGGCGCTGCTGAACTGGCAATGGGGCGTGCTGTTCCAGTCGCGCGCCCTGCTCATGGTCCTGGGCGGTGTCCTGGCAGCACTTGCCGCAGCCAACTTCCTTGGCCAGGGGCTGCCGGTACCCAGCGCGCTCGCAGCCTGGCGCGGCGGCAAGTTTCTCGATCCGTTTTTTTCCGGCCTGGTCTGCGCCCTGCTCGCGACGCCCTGTACCGGCCCGTTGCTGGGCGGCGTGCTGGTGTTTGCGCTGGCGCAACCCACCGCCAATGTCGTCGCCCTCTTCGTGTCGATAGGCGTCGGGTTGGCATTGCCGTACGCGACCCTGATCTTGTGGCCTGGCCTGCTCAGGCACCTGCCGCGCGCCGGCGCCTGGACCGAAGTCATACGCCAGAGCTTTGGCTGGCTGCTGCTGGCCATGGCGCTGTTCTTTGTGCAAAGCGTGCTGCCGGCGGCTTGGGCCTGGCCCCTTTGGACCGGTTTGCTCGCTGGCGTGCTGCTGTGGGCAATGCACCACTTCTGGCGCGCCCGCGAGCATGCATCGCGCGGCGTCGCCGTGGTCGTGGCGGCGGGTGCGCTGGCGCTTGCCGCCAGCGCTGCCATGCCCAGCCGCAGCATCGCATGGCAGCCGCTGCACGCAGCCGACGCGGCCACGCTGCCCGCACTCGGGCGCCCGGCACTGGTGGAGTTCACCGCCGATTGGTGCATCAATTGCAAGGTGCTCGAGAAGACCGTCTACACGGACCGCGCGGTGGTCCAGGCGGTCGCACGCGCCGGCGTGCTGCCGCTGCGGGTCGACCTGACGCAGCCCGATGCGGCGCTGGAGCAATTGCTCGCGGGCTACGGCGGCGTTGGCCTGCCGTTTGCCGTACTGCTCGACGCCGAAGGCCGCAAACTTCAGGCTTTCTCGGGCCTGTTCACCCGCACCACCCTGGTGCGCGCGCTCACGCTCAATGTGTTGCAACCCATGGAGGATTCATGAATGCAAACCACCATCACCCACAAGATCGTCATCGCCGCCGGAGTGGTCGCGCTGCTGGCG
>JALOAS010000128.1 GCA_023228705.1 Ottowia sp.
AACGCTCCACGCTCACCGCTCAACGCTCAACGCTCAACGCTCAACGCTCAACGCTCAACGCTCAACGCTCAACGCTCAACGCTCAACGCTCAACGCTCAACGCTCAACGCTCAACCTCGCCCCGGCGGGGCAAAACGCCAAAATCGTACAATGGCCGGTTGCATGCCTGCCATATCGTTCCAGTCCGTTTCCAAGATTTTCCCGCCGCCACAGGGCTCGGGGCAGCCGCCGCTGCGCGCGGTTGACGACGTCAGCTTCGACATAGAAGAAGGCGAATTCTTCGGCCTGCTCGGCCCCAACGGCGCCGGCAAGACCACGCTCATTTCCATCCTGGCCGGCCTGGCCCGCGCCACCCATGGCCGCGTTCGCGTGCATGGCTTCGACGTGCAGGACGACTTTGCCCAGGCACGCCGGCACCTGGGCATCGTGCCGCAGGAGCTGGTCTTTGACCCGTTTTTCTCGGTGCGTGAACTGCTGCGCTTCCAGTCGGGATACTTTGGTATTTTCAACAACGACGACTGGATAGACGAGTTGCTGTCCAGCCTGGACCTGACCGACAAGGCCGCCGACAACACGCGCAAGCTCTCCGGCGGCATGAAGCGCCGCCTGCTGGTGGCGCAGGCGCTGGTGCACAAGCCGCCGGTCATCGTGCTCGACGAACCCACCGCCGGCGTCGACGTGGAGTTGCGGCAAACGCTGTGGCAGTTTGTCAAGGGGCTCAACCAGCAGGGCCACACCGTGGTGCTCACCACGCACTACCTGGAAGAGGCCGAGGCGCTGTGCCAGCGCCTGGCCATGCTCAGAAACGGCCGCGTCATTGCGCTGGACCGCACCAGCGCGCTGCTGGCCAAGGCCACGGCGCATGCGCTGCGCTTCAAGACCGACAGCGCGCTGCCGCCAGCGCTGGCGGCCAAGGCGCGCGTCACGGGCCGCATCGTCGAGCTGCCGGCGCAGGACTCCGCGGAAATCGAGCGCTTGTTGCGCGTGCTGCGCGAAGCCGGCGTCCGGGTTGAAGACGTCGAGGTGCGCAAGGCTGACCTCGAAGACGTGTTCATAGACCTCATGCACGACCGCGGCGCCTGGGCCCTTCCACCCGCCAGCGCAGTCCAGGAGGCGGCATGAACCACCCGGCTGTCACCCCCGCCGACGCCGCAACCACGCCGGCCCAGGCCCGGGCCGCGCCGCGCCTGCAGGCCATGCCGGCGCGCCACGACGGCTGGAAAATGCTGCTGTACAAGGAAGTGCTGCGCTTCTGGCGCGTGGCGCTGCAAACCGTGGTGGCGCCGATGCTCACCAGCGTGCTGTACCTGCTCATCTTCGGCAGCGTCCTGGAAGGCCACATCGAGGTCTATCCCGGCATAGGCTACATTGCCTTTCTGGTGCCCGGGCTCGTCATGATGGGCGTGCTGCAAAACGCGTTTGCCAACAGCGCATCCAGCATGGTGCAAAGCAAGATCATGGGCAACCTGGTGTTCACGCTGCTCACGCCGCTGTCGGCGCTGCACTGGTTCATTGCCTATGTGGGCGCCTCGCTCCTGCGCGGCATGCTGGTCGGCATCGGCATCTACCTTGTCACGCTGTTCTACGCGCCGCCCGTGTTCCGGGCCTGGCCGTGGGCGCTGGTGTTTTTGCTGCTGGGCGCGGTGCTCATGAGTGTGCTGGGCCTGCTGGCCGGCCTGTGGGCCGACAAATTCGACCAGATGGCCGTGTTCCAGAACTTCATCGTCATGCCCATGACGTTCCTGGCCGGCGTCTTCTACTCCATAGACTCGTTGCCCGACATCTGGCGTACCGTGAGCCAGTTCAACCCGTTCTTCTACATGATAGACGGGTTCCGCTACGGGCTGTTCGGCGTCAGCGACGTCTCGCCCTGGCTCAGCCTGGGCGTGGCCGGAACCAGCGTGGTGCTGGTGTCGCTGCTCACGCTGCACCTGCTCAAGACCGGCTACCGCCTTCGCTATTGAACTGCCGAGCTACTGAATCCGGGAGGACACATGACCGTTGAAAAACTCAGGGAACTGATCGCCGCGCGCATCGCCTGCGACCACCTGGACGTGAGCGGAGACGGCCACCACTGGTTTGCCACCATCGTCTCCAGCGAGTTTGAAGGCAAGAATCGCGTGGCGCGGCACCAGGTCGTGCACGCGGCGCTCGATGAAGAGCTGGCGTCAAATGCCGTGCACGCGCTGTCCATGAAGAACTTCACGCCAGCCGAGTGGGCGGCGCGGAGCGGGGCGTGAGCGTCCCGGCCGCAGCGGCCCCGCACTGAGCCGCGCATGGACAAGCTGGCCATACGCGGCGGCCGGCCGCTGCACGGCGACATCACCATTTCCGGCGCCAAGAACGCGGCGCTGCCCGAGATGTGCGCGGCGCTGCTGACCGACCAGCCGGTGCACCTGACCAACGTGCCGCGCCTGCACGACGTGCGCACCATGCGCCACCTGCTCGCCAGCATGGGCGTGGCCACGCAAACGCATGGCGCGCGCGGCGGCATGAGCTTCGAGGCGGGCGGCACGCTGCACCCCGAAGCGCCGTACGAGCTGGTCAAGACCATGCGCGCGTCCATCCTGGTGCTGGGCCCGCTGCTCGCGCGCCTGGGCCGCGCGCGGGTGTCGCTGCCAGGCGGCTGCGCCATAGGCTCGCGGCCGGTGGACCAGCACATCAAGGGGCTGCAGGCCATGGGCGCGCAGATTGCTGTAGAAAGCGGCTACATTGAGGCGCAGCTGCCCGCCGGCCGCTCGCGCCTGCACGGCGCCCGCATCAGCACCGACATGCCCACCGTCACCGGCACCGAGAACCTGCTCATGGCCGCCACGCTGGCCGAAGGCACCACCGTGCTTGAAAACGCGGCGCAGGAGCCGGAAATCGTCGACCTGGCCGAGATGCTCATCAAGATGGGCGCGCGCATCAGCGGTCACGGCAGCAGCCGGATCGAGATCCAGGGCGTGCCGGCGCTGGGTGGCTGCACGCACCAGGTCGTGGCAGACCGCATAGAAGCCGGCACGTTCCTCTGCGCCGTCGCCGCCTGCGGCGGCAGCGTGGTGCTGCACGGCGCACGCGCCGACCACCTGCAGGCGGTCATCGAGAAACTGCGCGACGCCGGCGCCCGCATCGAGCCGCTGGCAGCCGGCCTGCGCATCAGCAGCGACGGCGCCGCCGCGCTGCAGGCGCAAACGTTCATGACCAGCGAGTATCCCGGCTTCCCCACCGACATGCAGGCGCAGTTCATGGCGCTCAACTGCGTTGCGCAGGGCGCCAGCATGGTCACCGAGACCATCTTTGAAAACCGCTTCATGCACGTCAACGAGCTGCTGCGCCTGGGCGCCAGCGTGCGCGTCGATGGTCGCACCGCCATGATAGAAGGCGGCGCGCGGCTCTCCGGCGCCAAGGTCATGGCCACCGACCTGCGCGCCTCCGCCAGTCTGGTCATCGCCGGCCTGCTCGCCAGCGGCCAGACGCTGGTGCAGCGCATCTACCACCTGGACCGCGGCTACGACCAGATGGAAGACAAGCTGCGCGCCGTCGGCGCCGACATCGCGCGCATCCAGTGAAAGCCGGGCGACAATGACCCCCATGATCACCATCGCGCTCTCCAAGGGCCGCATCTTCGAAGAAACGCTGCCGCTGCTGCAGCGCGCCCGCATCCGCGTGCTGGACGACCCCGAGACCTCGCGCAAGCTCATCCTGCGCAGCAGCGACCCGCAGTTGCGCGTGGTGCTGGTGCGCGCCACCGACGTGCCCACCTACGTGGAATATGGCGGCGCCGACATCGGCGTCACCGGCCGCGACGTGCTGCTCGAGCACGGCGGCCGCGGCCTGTACCAGCCGCTGGACCTGGGCATTGCGCGCTGCCACATGGCCGTGGCCGTGCACGCCGGTTTTGACTACGCGCGGCAGGTACGCCCGGGCAACCGCCTGTCGGTGGCCACCAAGTACCCCACCATCACGCGCAACTTCTTTGCCGACAAGGGCGTGCACCTCAACCTCATCAAGCTGTATGGCAGCATGGAGCTGGCGCCCCTCACCGGGCTGGCCGACGCCATCGTCGACCTGGTCAGCACCGGCCGCACGCTCGCCGCCAACGACCTCGTCGAGGTCGAGCACGTCATGGACATCAGCGCGCGCTTGGTCGTCAACCAGGCCGCGCTCAAGCTCAAGACGCCGGCCGTGCGCCGCATTCTCTCGGTCTTTGAAGAAGCCGCCAGCGCCAACATGGAGCCCGCATGACACCCACCGCCAGACCGCTGCGCCTGCGCACCACCGACCCGGACTTTGAACAGCAGCTGCAGCAGCGGTTGCACTGGAGCGCCGGGCAGGACGCGCAGATCGAGCACGACGTGCGCCGCATCGTCGCCGACGTGCGCGAGCGCGGTGACGCGGCGCTGCTGCAATACAGCGCGCAGCTGGACCAGGTAGACGCCGCCAGCGTGGCCGCACTGCACATCAACGCGGCCGATCTGGAGACCGCTTTCCGCGGCCTGCCCGTCGCGCAGCGCGACGCACTGCAGCAAGCCGTAGACCGCATCCGCCGCTACCATGTCTGGCAAAAGCAGCAGGGCCCGCAAACCGCCACCTGGCGCGATGCCGACGGTACGCTACTGGGCCAGAAGGTGCTGCCGCTGGACCGCGTCGGCATCTACGTTCCCGGGGGCAAGGCCGCGTACCCGTCCAGCGTCCTCATGAACGCCATCCCCGCACGCGTGGCCGGCGTCGGCCACATCACCATGGCCGTTCCCACGCCCGGCGGCGAACGTAACCCGCTGGTGCTGGCCGCCGCGCACGTGGTCGGCGTTGATGAGGTGCTGGCGCTGGGCGGCGCGCAGGCCATCGCGGCGCTGGCTTACGGTACCGAGACCATCACCGCCGTGGACAAGATCACCGGCCCCGGCAACGCCTGGGTTGCCGCTGCCAAGAAGCAGGTTTACGGCCAGGTCGGCATCGACATGATCGCCGGCCCCAGCGAGATCCTCATCATCGCCGACGGCAGCACCCCCGCCGACTGGGTCGCCATGGACCTGTTCAGCCAGGCCGAGCACGACGAGCTGGCGCAGGCCATTCTGCTCTGCCCCGACGACGCTTACATCGACGCCGTGCAGGCCGCCATGGACCGCCTGCTGCCCGACATGCCGCGCGCCGAGATCATCGCCAAAAGCCTGTCTGACCGCGGCGCGCTCATCCACACTGGCAGCCTGGAGCAGGCCTGCGAGCTGGCCAACCGCATCGCGCCCGAGCACCTGGAAGTCAGCTGCCGCGAGCCGCACCGGCTCGAGCCACTGCTGCAGCACGCCGGCGCCATCTTCCTGGGCGCGTACACCAGCGAGGCGCTGGGCGACTACTGCGCCGGTCCCAACCACGTGCTGCCGACCAACGGCACCGCGCGCTTTTCCTCGCCGCTGTCGGTGTACGACTTCCAGAAGCGCAGCAGCCTCATCGAGGTCAGCCCGCAGGCCGCGCGCAAGCTCGGCCGCATCGCCAGCGTGCTCGCGCGCGGCGAGGGGCTGGTCGCGCATGCGCGGGCGGCGGAAATGCGGATGGAGGAAAACAGCTAGGAGTCTGTCGGGCTTTGGCGATCGTAGCGTTCTCGAAGAGCGGCGAAGCCAACCGAGTGGGAAAGCGAGGACAGTTTTGCCCGCTTTTGAGGGGCATAGCCCAGCTATGCAACGAAAAAGCGGGCAAAAATGGACCGCTTCTCCCACCGGCGCAGTAGATTGGACCAAAGTCCGACAGGCTCCTGATATGGATTGACCTGTCAAGTATTCAAAGTGGTTTCATGGAAATCTCCTTGTCTTGCCGGTGCTTGAAACAGAACATGAGTTGGCAAATTGCGACGATAGATCACTCTGATATGCGTGGATTGGTTACCGACCTGACATGTCTGCGTCGCGGAGCTGCCTCACTCTAGTAGCGGGGATCGGGTGGCATGCGCCGCCTGCCCCATAGGAGCCTCGAGGATTCTCCTGCCGGGCCAGTCATGCTCTGATTCAAACATCGGCATTGCGTTTGACTTTCTTTGGCCTGTGGGTGGTTGACTTGCGTGCGGTGCGATGCCCCGTGTTGCTCATGCGCCCGCCGCAAGCTGCACTGGCGTGTGGCGTGCAATATCCCAGATGAAGCCGGCCAACTCGCGTGCCACCGCGGTGCAGGCCTGCTTGGAATTCTTGCCCGCCTCGATCAAGTGGCGGTAGCGCGCGCACAGCCGCTTTTGTGCTGCCCACGCGATCGCCTGCACCTGCTCACTCGTGCGCTCGGCGCGGCGCTGGATGGTGCGGCTCTTGCGCGCGGCAAAGCGGTACGCCCAGGCCGCCTCGACCAGCGCACGGCGCACATGCGTGTTGCCCGATTTGGTGATGCCCCCCTGCACTCGCGCGCCACCGCTGGAGTGCTCGCTGGGCACCAGCCCCAGGTAGGCCATGAGCTGGCCGGGGTGATCAAAGCGGGTGATGTCACCCAGCTCTGCCAGTACCGTGCAGGCGTTGATCAGCGAGATGCCGCGCAGCGCCATGAGCGCATGCACCACTGGCGCCAGTGACCAGCCGGGCAGCGCCTGCTCGATCTGACGCACAAGCGATTGCTCGCGCCGCTGCGCGTCCTGCACCGCATCGGCGTATTCGCTCAGCACGATCTGCTGCACGGGCGTGGCCATCTTCAGCTGCTCTATCCAGCGCCAGTGCGCCTGCGTCCAGCGGCTCTTGCCGCGGTACACGTGGCCGTGGCGCAGCAAGAAGGCGCTCAGGCGCTGGCGCATGCGCCGCTCGGCCGCTTTCATGTCCTCGCGTGCGCGGCTCAGATCGCGCATGGCCTCCTGCTGCACACCCGGCACCCACACTGCGGTCAACTCGCCGGCGCGATGCAGGCGTGCCAGTGTGAGTGCATCACGCCTATCGGTCTTGACCCGCTCGGCTGCCTTGCGCGGGATCAGCCCTGGGGCCACGACCGTGCACTCGTGCCCCATGGCGCTGACCTGCCGCCAGATGCCGTAGCCGCACGGGCCCGCCTCGTAGCAGATGGCCAGCACTTCGCCCTCGGGCGAGAGCTTGTTCAACAATTTCCCGATGGCCTCGGGCGTGTTGGCAATCTCTCCCCAGTACTGCGCCCGCTGGCGTCCGGCTTGCGCTACCGCCACAGCGATGCTGTCTTTGTGCGTGTCCAGTCCCACATACGTGCTAAATTCTTTCATGACCTGCTCTCCTTGATGTTGGCTCTGCGTGAGCGGTGATTCCCGTCACCCGTAGCGTAATCCACGCGTTTCGAGGACGGGCAGGTCAATCCATGATGTCTAGCG
>JALOAS010000129.1 GCA_023228705.1 Ottowia sp.
GGCTGGCCCTGTGGACATGTGCACAGATTGCCTGCGGCAACCTGCACACATGCCCACAGGGCGCTACTACGAGCCAGAAATTAGACCATGCTCAGCGGCAGGTTTCCACACAAAACGACGAGGGACCGATGTTTTGCACAGATTTTTCAAGGAGTCCTGAACCATGAGTCATTTTCTGGATCGCCTGACCTATTTCCAGCAACCGCAGGAATCTTTTTCCGGCCGGCACGGCAGGACCACCGGGGAGGACCGCACCTGGGAAGACAGCTACCGCGACCGCTGGGCGTACGACAAGGTGGTGCGCTCCACGCACGGCGTCAACTGCACCGGCTCCTGCTCGTGGAAGATCTACGTCAAGGGCGGCATCGTCACCTGGGAGACGCAGCAGACCGATTACCCGCGCACCCGGGCCGACCTGCCCAACCACGAGCCCCGCGGCTGCTCGCGCGGCGCCAGCTACAGCTGGTACCTGTACAGCGCAGCGCGCGTCAAGTATCCGCTGGTGCGCGGACGCATGATCAAGGCCTGGCGCGAGGCGCTGGCCGCACATGGCGAGCCGGTCGATGCCTGGGCCAGCATGGTCGAGGACGACGAGGTGCGCCGCGGCTGGCAACGCATGCGCGGGCTGGGCGGCTTCGTGCGCGCCAGCTGGGACGAGGTCAACCAGCTCATCGCCGCCGCCAACGTCTACACCATCAAGCGGCACGGACCGGACCGGGTCATCGGCTTCTCGCCGATTCCGGCCATGTCCATGATCTCGTATTCATCGGGCGTACGCTACCTCAGCCTGATCGGCGGCGTGCCGCTGTCCTTCTACGACTGGTACTGCGACCTGCCGCCATCCAGCCCGCAGACCTGGGGCGAGCAGACCGACGTGCCCGAGAGCGCCGACTGGTACAACTCGACCTACATCATGGCCTGGGGTTCCAACGTGCCGCAGACGCGCACGCCAGACGCCCACTTCTTCACCGAGGTGCGCTACAAGGGCGCCAAGACGGTGGCCGTGACGCCGGACTTCTCCGAGGTGGCCAAGCTGTCGGACGTGTGGATGCACCCCAAGCAGGGCACGGACGCCGCCATGGCCATGGCCATGGGGCATGTCATCTTCAAGGAGTTCTACTTTGACAAGCGCTCGGCGTACTTTGACGACTACGCGCGCCGCTACACCGACCTGCCGCTGCTGGTGGCGCTGGCCGAAAAGACGCTGCCCGACGGCCGCACCGTCATGGTTCCCGGCCGCTACCTGCGCGCGGCTGATTTTGCCGACCAGCTGGGCCAAGACAACAACCCGGACTGGAAGACCGTGGCCTGGGACAGCGAGGGCAACGTGGCCGTCCCCGGCGGCTCCGTGGGCTTTCGCTGGGGCGACGCCGACAAGGGCCGCTGGAACCTGGAAGCCAAGGACGTGCGCACGGGCGCCGACACCCGGCTCAAGCTCTCGGTGCTGGAAGACGGCGCGCAAGCCTCCGACGTGACCGACGTTGCATTCCCCTACTTTGGCGGCGTCGTCAACCCGCACTTTGACGGCAACGACCAGGGGAGCGACAGCTTTGTGGCGCGCGTACCGGTTGCGCACCTGGACCTGGACGGCGACGGCCTGCAGGGCCGCGTGGCGGTGGCCACCGTGTTTGACCTGCTGGCCGCCAACTACGGGATCCAGCGCGGCCTGGACGGCGAAGGCGATGCCGTCGACTACGACAGCAACGCGCCGTTCACGCCGGCCTGGCAGGAACGCATCACGGGCGTGCCGCGCCAGCAGGTCATCACCATCGCGCGCGAATTCGGCGACAACGCCGACAAGACCCGGGGCAAGTCCATGGTCATCATCGGCGCCGGCATGAACCACTGGTACCACTGCGACATGGGCTACCGCGCGATCATCAACATGCTGATGCTGTGCGGCTGCGTAGGCCAGAGCGGCGGCGGCTGGTCGCATTATGTCGGCCAGGAAAAGCTGCGTCCGCAAAGTGGCTGGACGCCGCTGACCTTTGCGCTGGACTGGGCGCGCCCGGTGCGCCAGATGAACGGCACCAGCTTCTTTTATGCGCACAGCGGCCAGTGGCGCTACGAGAAGCTGTCGGTGGGCGAGGTGCTGTCGCCGCTGGCCGACGCCAGCCAGTACCCGGGCGCCATGATCGACTACAACGTGCGCGCCGAGCGCATGGGCTGGCTGCCCAGCGCGCCCCAGCTGCAGACCAATCCGCTGCAGGTCGTGCGCGACGCCGACGCCAAGGGCATGGCCGTCACGGACCACGTGGTGCAGGGCCTGCAGGACGGCTCGCTGAAAATGAGCTGTGAAGACCCGGACCATCCCGACAACTGGCCGCGCAACATGTTTGTCTGGCGCTCCAACCTCATGGGCAGCTCGGGCAAGGGCCATGAGTACTTCCTCAAGCACATGCTGGGCACCAGCAACGGCGTGCAGGGCAAGGACCTGGGGCCTGAAGACGCCAAGCCGGAGGAAGTGGCCTGGCACGACGAGTCGCCGCAAGGCAAGCTGGACCTGCTGGTGACGCTGGACTTTCGCATGAGCACCACCTGCCTGTACTCTGACATTGTCCTGCCCACGGCGACCTGGTACGAGAAGAACGACCTCAACACCAGCGACATGCACCCCTTCATCCACCCGCTGTCCACGGCGGTCGACCCGGCCTGGGAAGCGCGCAGCGACTGGGACATCTACCGCAACCTGGCCGAGGTGTTCAGCCAAGTCTGCCAGGGCCACCTGGGGGTGGAAAAAGACGTGGTGCTCACGCCCATCATGCACGACTCGCCCGCCGAGATTGCGCAACCCTACGGCGTGCGCGACTGGAAGCGTGGCGAGACCGAGCTCATCCCCGGCAGGACGGCGCCGCAGATCAGCGTTGTCGAGCGCGACTACCCCAATACCTGGAAACGCTACACGTCGCTGGGCCCGCTCATGGACGAGCTGGGCAACGGCGGCAAGGGCATGAGCTGGGACACCCAAACCGAGGTCAGGCAGCTGGGCGACCTCAACGGCCGCGTGCGCGAGGAAGGCGCCACGCAGGGCCGGCCCCGCATCGTCAGCGACATAGACGCGACCGAGACCGTGATGATGCTGGCGCCCGAAACCAACGGCCACGTGGCCGTCAAGGCGTGGCAGGCGCTGTCCCGGCGTACCGGCCGCGAGCACGCGCACCTGGCGCGGCCACGCGAGCATGAGAAGATCCGCTTCCGCGACATCCAGGCGCAGCCGCGCAAGATCATCTCCTCGCCCATCTGGAGCGGGCTGGAGAGCGACGAGGTCAGCTACAACGCCGGCTACACCAATGTGCACGAGCTCATTCCCTGGCGCACCCTGTCCGGCCGCCAGCAGTTCTACCAGGACCACCCCTGGATGCGCGACTTTGGCGAAGCGTTTGCCACGTACCGCCCGCCGGTGGACCTCAAGGCGCTGGCCGCGGTGCAGGGCAAGCATGACAACGGCCACCCGGAGCTGGTGCTCAACTTCATCACGCCGCACCAGAAGTGGGGAATCCACAGCACGTACGGCGACAACCTGATCATGCTGACCATGAACCGCGGCGGCCCCGTGGTCTGGATCAACGAGGAAGACGCCAAGCGGGGCGGCATCGTCGACAACGACTGGATCGAGCTGTTCAACGCCAACGGCGCCATTGCCGCGCGCGCGGTCGTGAGCCAGCGCGTCAAGCCGGGCATGGTGATGAAGTACCACGCGCAGGAAAAGACGATCAACACGCCCGGATCGGAAATCACCGGCACGCGCGGCGGCATCCACAACTCGGTGACGCGCATCGTCGTCAAGCCCACGCACATGATCGGCGGCTACGCCCAGCTGAGCTGGGGCTTCAACTACTACGGAACCATAGGCACCAACCGCGACGAATTCGTGCTGGTGCGCAAGATGAAGAAGATCGACTGGCTGGACGACGAGGCCACCCCCGTCACGGTCGACCAGGCCTGAACAGCCGGCCAGAAGGAGAAACCGCAATGAAGATACGCGCCCAAATCGGCATGGTGCTGAACCTGGACAAGTGCATAGGCTGCCACACGTGCTCGGTCACCTGCAAGAACGTGTGGACCAGCCGCGAAGGCATGGAATACGCCTGGTTCAACAACGTGGAGACCAAGCCCGGCATCGGCTACCCCAAGGAGTGGGAAAACCAGGACAAGTGGCAAGGCGGCTGGATGCGCAAGCCCGACGGCCGCATCGTGCCGCGCCAGGGCGGCAAGTGGAAGCTGCTGATGCGCATCTTTGCCAACCCCAACCTGCCGCAGATCGACGACTACTACGAACCGTACACGTACGACTACGAGCACCTGCAGACGGCGCCGGAGGGCAAGGCGCCGCCGACCATGCGGCCACGCAGCCTGATCAGCGGCGAGCGCATACAGAAAATCGAATGGGGTCCCAACTGGGAGGAGTTGCTGGGCGGCGAGTTTGCCAAGCGCGCCAAGGACGTGAACTTCGAGCAGGTGCAAAAGGACATGTACAGCCAGTACGAGAGCTCGTTCATGATGTACCTGCCGCGCCTGTGCGAGCACTGCCTCAACCCCAGCTGCGTGGCGTCCTGCCCCTCCGGCGCCATCTACAAGCGCGAGGAAGACGGGATCGTGCTCATAGACCAGGACAAGTGCCGCGGCTGGCGCATGTGCGTCTCCGGCTGCCCCTACAAGAAGATCTACTTCAACTGGAAGACCGGCAAGGCCGAGAAATGCACGTTTTGCTACCCGCGCATCGAGGTCGGGCTGCCCACCGTCTGCTCGGAAACCTGCGTGGGCCGCATCCGCTACCTGGGCGTGTTGCTGTACGACGCCGACCGCATAGAAGAAGCAGCCAGCGTCGAGCACGACAAGGACCTGTACCAGGCGCAGGTGGACATCTTCCTGGATCCCAACGACCCGGCGGTGATCGCGCAGGCGCGCAAGGACGGCATCCCCGATGCCTGGATGGACGCGGCGCGCAAGAGCCCCGTCTACAAGATGGCCGTGGACTGGAAGATTGCCTTCCCGCTGCACCCCGAATACCGCACGCTGCCCATGGTCTGGTACGTCCCGCCACTCTCGCCCATCACCGCAGCGGCCAACGCCGGGCACGTGCAGGCCAAGGGCGTGCTGCCCGATGTCGCGCAGCTGCGCATCCCCGTGCAGTACCTGGCCAACCTGCTTACGGCGGGCGACACTGCGCCGATCGTCGCCGGACTCGAGCGCATGATCGCCATGCGCGAATACCAGCGCGGCGTGCACGTGGAGCAGCAGCGCAACCAGGCCGTACTCGAGCAGGTGGGCCTGACGCCGCACCAGGTCGAGGACATGTACCACGTGCTCGCCATCGCCAACTACGAAGACCGCTTCGTCATCCCAACCACGCACCGCGAATACGCCGAAGACGCGTTTGACCTGCGCGGCAGTTGCGGCTTTTCTTTTGGCAACGGCTGCTCCGACGGCAGCAGCGACCTCTCCATTTTCGGGAGCAAGAAAAAGCGCACGTTCCCGACCATCACGTTCCAGAACTAGGACAACCACCATGGCCCGCAAACAACCCGCACCGGCGCGCCTGACCCTGCGCGTTCTGGCCCGCCTGCTGACCTATCCTGACGCCGAGCTGCGCGCGCACATCCCCGACCTGCTCTCCGCGCTGCTGCAGGAGCAGGCGCTGGATCCCGCACGCCTGCACGAACTGCGCGCCCTGTGCCAGCAGCTGACCCACATGGATCGCTATGCGGCCGAAGAGCGCTATGTGGAGACCTTTGACCGCGGGCGCCAGTGCTCGCTGCTGCTGTTCGAGCACGTGCACGGCGACTCGCGCGAGCGTGGCGAGGCGCTGGTCGACCTCATGAAGACCTATGAGAGCGCCGGCTTGCAGTTTGCCGCCAACGAGCTGCCCGACTACCTGCCGGCGGTGCTGGAATTTGCGTCCACGCAGGAGCCGGCGCTGGCGCGCGCGTTCCTGGGCGAGACCGCGCACATCCTCAACGCCCTCTTCACGGCGCTGGTCGACCGCGGCAGCCCGTATGCCAGCGTCGTTGCCGCCGTGCTCGAGGTGGCCGGCGAGGCGCCGCAGCGCGTTGAAATCGAGCCCGAGCCCGACCTGGACGAAAGCTGGGCCGAGCCGCCCGCCTTTGACGGCATGCAGATGGCCGGCCAGTCGCAGCCCGGCCAGCGCCGCCACAAGAAGGCGCCTGAAATCCGCTACGTCCAAGACGAACCGTCCCCGACCCAGACCCCCGAAGGAGCCGCGTCATGACCTCCTGGATCAACCACCTGCTGTTTGGCTTTTACCCTTACGTCTGCATGACCGTGTTCCTGGTCGGCAGCTGGATACGCTTTGACCGCGACCAGTACACGTGGAAGAGCGACACCTCGCAGCTGCTGCGCAACGACAGCCGCCTGCGCTGGGGCAGCTACCTGTTCCACATCGGCGTGCTGTTCCTCTTCTTTGGCCACTTTGTCGGCCTGCTCACGCCGCACTGGCTGTACGAGCTCTTCATCAGCGCCGGCGCCAAGCAGGTGCTGGCGATGGTCTCCGGCGGCATTGCCGGCGTCATGGCCTTTGTCGGCGTCAGCCTGCTGCTGCACCGGCGCCTGACCGATCCGCGCATCCGCCGCAACTCCAGGACCAGCGACATCCTGCTGCTGTGGATCTTCTGGGTGCAGCTGGCACTGGGCCTGGCGACCATCCCGCTGTCGGCGCAGCACCTGGACGGCTCCATGATGATGCTGCTGGCCGAATGGGGGCAGCGCATCACCACCTTCCGCCCGGGCGCCGTTGACATGCTGGCCGGCGCCGGCTGGATCTTCAAGACCCACCTGTTCCTGGGCATGACCATCTTCCTCATCTTCCCGTTCACGCGGCTGGTGCACATCTGGAGCGGCTTTGCCACGCTGGCCTACGTGCTGCGCCCCTACCAGCTGGTGCGCGCGCGGCGGCTGAACGTGGCCGCGCGCAACCGGCCCCAAGGCTGAACGAAACATCCGGCCGGAGGCCACTGCCATGACACACACCGCCAGCCCGCTTTCAGGGGATGCGCTTGACGCCGGCGCCGCCAGCGTCAACGGCGTTGCCCTGCACCCTGCCGGCGCATCGCTGCCCGCCGACGCGTTGCGCCAGCGCGCCTGCACCGAGCTGCTGCGCCAGCGCGCGCAGCAGCTCGGGCTGCTGGCGCCGGACGACGCGCCCGGCACCGACGGCGCAATCAGCGAATCGGCCAGCGCCGCCATCGAGCAGCTGCTCGAGCAGGAGCTGCAGGTGCCCGAGCCCTCGCGCCAGGCCTGCGAGCGCCACTTTGCCGCCC
>JALOAS010000153.1 GCA_023228705.1 Ottowia sp.
GGCACTGTTAACCCTGATAACTTAGCTACTTACGGTGATCTTGTTGGCCAAGCTTACAACGCTTATCAGGTAATTAATGTCCCGGCTGTCCCTAAAGTTGTTTCAGTTACGCCACTGAATGCTAAACAAGTTGAAGTTAAATTCTCACAAAAAGTAGCTACTGGAACAGGACTTGAAGCTCAGAAGAAAGAAAATTATTTCATTGGTAGTACTAACCCAACTGAAGCAGTGTTAGCTGCTGATGGTGTTACTGTTACTTTAACATTTGCTAATGCGCAAACTGGTTTCACTGGTACAGTTGCTAACGTAGATACTTTCACAGTTCTTCCAATTGCTACTGCTGCTGACGCAAAAGTTAAAACAGAACGTTATGTTGCTAACTATTCTTACAACGATGCTATGAAAACTGAAATTACTAAAGTAGAAGCTTTAACTAACAAAGATACTGCTAACACTATTACCGTTACTTTTTCTGAGCCAGTTGCTAGCTTTGGATTAGTGAAAATTAATGGTGCAGATATTGATGTTTCTAACATC
This sequence comes from Ottowia sp., assembly GCA_023228705.1. GTDB lineage: Bacteria > Pseudomonadota > Gammaproteobacteria > Burkholderiales > Burkholderiaceae_C > Ottowia. Next base: position 538 of record JALOAS010000153.1, read on the forward strand.
GCCTTTACTGCTGGTACAGCAACAGCTACAATTAGTAATCTTAATTTAGCGGCTGCCTCTACACACACAATTGCTATTAATAATGTTACTGATTATGGTACAACTCCTAACATTGCTAATCTGTCTAAAGATTTTAATGTTACAGTAGATAAAACTGCACCAACAGTATTATTAATACCAAGTGGTGACAATGAGTTTATGCTTTTATTCAGCAAATCAATGCCTGCTGCGAAAGTAGTAGCTGGTTTAGCTGCTGCTAAAAACATTGTTAAAGACGAAGTATATGGCAATGTAACTTATGTGGATGGTGTTTCAGCTGCTCCTATTACTTCTAAAACAGCTAACCAATTAGCATACAGAATTACATTAAATGATGCTAATTTATACAAAAATAGTAATACAAGAACACTTACTTTAGTATTTAACGATCCTACAAATTTCGTTGATACTGTTGGTAATAAACTTGCCACTACAACTGCATCTGTTACATTGACTAAGGATGTTACAGCACCGGTTATTACTGGTTTAACACCTTATTACGACGCAGCTGGCAAATTTAATGGCTTGACAATGGCTGTTAGTGAATCACTTAAAAATAATTATACTTCTCTTGGTCCTCCAGCTACTGGCGGCTATACTATTAATGATCTATTAACAATCGTTAACAGTAAAGGAGAATTGGTTGCTATTAATGACTTTATTTCTGGTGGTTTTAAAGCTCTACCTGTTACTGGACCTGGTAGAGATCCAATTACTTACAACTTAGCAGTTACTACACCAGCTGTTGTTTCCGGTCAATACACAATTACTGTTAATAAAGATGCGTTTACTGATCGTTCAGTTGCCGGACTTAAAAATGCTGCTGCAACATTTACAGTAGACATTGTAGCTCCTGCTGCTGCTCCTGGTACAATGACCGTTACTGCTGCAGATAAAGCTACTAACGCATACGATCTTACATTTAGCAGCAAAGTTAAAGTAACAGCTGGCGCAGGTTCAGCTTACAATCAAGAAAACTACACACTTGACGGCAAAGCACTTCCGGCTGGAACTGTGATTACTGTTGATACTGCTACTCAAAAAGTAGTAACTATCACTCTTCCTGCTGCTGAATCTGTTGCTGTTACTAAATCAAATGCTGTAATGACAGTTAACAACGTTCAAAGTATTGATGGTGTAACTGTAACAAGCTACACATCAGCTGCAAATCTTAATATGGTTGATAACACTAAACCTGTATTGAATTTTGCACAACTTGGAACTGATAACTCAATCACTATTGGATTTAATGAAGTCGTTGCTTATGTTGCTGATACTGAAGCAGCTTTCCTTGGCGACTTTGTTGTTAAGGTTAACGGAGTTGAATTTACATTAGATGATGCAAAAACAACACTTGAGAATGGTGCTGGATTATCTGCAGGTAAGAAAGTTCTTGGTCTTGATGCCTATGTTCTTAATAATGGAACAGTAACATACCTTGACTTAGACGGAAACGGAACATATGCTGCTGCAAATGATATTGTTCTAAAAACCGAAGCTTCTAAAACTGCTACACTCCTTAATTCTACAGCAATTTACAGCATAACAATTGCAACTATAGCAGCTCCGGATGAAATTAAGGATGCTGCTGGTAATTTCGCAAAAGGTAATGTAGTTATAACTGTTAAGTAATATTCTTCACAGGTGCCTGGCACCGTGTCTAAAACATTACATTAAAAAGAAGACCCTCCGGGGTCTTCTTTTTAAAAAGCTAGATTATAGTAATTGCTTACTATTTTGTCATTGTAACAGTATTACCACTTACAGCTGTGTTACCAGCAGCATCTTTTAGGTCTGTTCCAACAAATTTAACTGTATAAGTAGAAGTTAAAACTACTGGATTTGTAAGCGTAATTGTAGCAGTCTTTCCAGCTACAAATGTATGTGTAACAGCTACCTTAACACCATCTTTATATACTTCAAATGCGTTATCGCTACCAGAAGCAATAGCCTCACTAAATGTTGCAGTAATAGTTGTTACAGTAGCTAATTCAGCTTTAGTGAATGTAGGTTTAACGTTTTCTTTAAATACTTTTACTTCTTTCACAGGAACCATTACTTTGCCAGCAGCGGTTGCAACATTAGCAATCTCAAACTGATAATTCCCACTCATAGTAATAGCATTAGCTGCTAATTTAAGATGAACTGTCTTAGCATCACCCATAAATATTGCACTAGTAAATACGCTTCTACCATCAACTGTGTAGTTAGCAACATTTAGTGCAGTTGCTGCAGTAACATCTTTATCAAATGTAACTACAACTGTGTCCTCACTAGTTTGAATTGCGCCAATAGTTGCTACAGGAACCGCTGGATCTAACTGAGTTCCAACAGTAAATGTCATAGCAGCTTGTAATGAGCTATTAGTATTAGTTGAGACGTCTTTCACGAAAGCAGCTGGAAGAACAACATTATATGTTCCAGCGTTTAATCCGGAAAGATCAATCTTAACAGTATCTGATTGAGTTGCAGGTGCAACAACATGCTGAGTAACAGCACCAGTAAGTGTTACAGAATGAGTGATGCTACTAGCATCAACATAAGTTCCAGCCGGTGTTCCAGCATTGAAAGCAACGTTCTCATCAAATTTAACTAACAGATAATTTATACCGCTTATTGTCGCAATTGAATTGCTTACATATTTAGGTGAAGTTGTATCTGGATTAAATGTAACGAATTTATAGTTTACTGGGAATCCTTGACCATTAGTAAGTGCATTACCAGCAATGTCGTTAGCAGTTACTGTAACCTTAACAGTTCCAGTTAATCCTGCAATGCCATTCGTTGTAACAATAGTTCCAGTTGGATCAACTGAAGCGTTAGTACCGATTACCAAGTTAATATCAGCACCAGCATCTATTTTTATTTTCATTGTGCTAGTATCCACTTTTTCTGAAAAAGTAATTTTAGCTGCGCCTACCCCTAAGCCTTCAATATTTACCAATGATGGTTTAACTATATCATCTTGAGCAGTATGATCGATAGCGATTTTAGTAGGGTTAGGATTAATTAGGTTTCCTGCAAAGTCCGCAATACCAACTAACCACGCTTCAAATGGAGCTGGTAAAGCAGGTAAAAATGTAGGAGCTGCAGTATTAATATCAAAGGATTTTTGGTCAGCAGCTAAAGTGATTTTACCTGATAAGCTAGGCTCCGTCCCGCTTACTGGATGTTTAACATAAATACCTTCGAGTTGAGCTACTGTTACATTTACAGGTTCAGTAAATGTTATTCTTGCAACATTTTTAGCAGGATACGTTACACTTGCAACAGCTGGTTTAACATTATCAGTTAAGTCAACGATAGCTGAATAAGGAGTTAAAGACTTAGTAACTGAACCTTTTTCTTTAACAGCAGTAATTGCTGTGAATACATATTTACCATTAAAACCTTCAGTACCACTAGGAACAATTGTTAGAGTTTTACCATCAGCGCTAAGTTTGCTAGTAGCACCGCCTGCATTAACAACTGGAGCAGTACCCACAGGAGTGATTGTAATGTTATTAAGAGAAGTACCTGTTACAACAGTACCAGCTTCTACTGCTTTGTTAAAGACGATTTTAGCTTCTTTAGCGTTAGCAGAAGTGATGCTAACGATTTTTAAGTCGCCAAGATCAGCAATAACTTGGTAAGCGTTGTAAGCTTGGCCAACAAGATCACCGTAAGTAGCTAAGTTATCAGGGTTAACAGTGCC
>JALOAS010000018.1 GCA_023228705.1 Ottowia sp.
GCTCCGGATGACAGATGAGCTCGGCCCTTGCGGGCCTTGGATGATCGCCGCCTGCGGCGGCTGATGATGGTTTGGCGTCAAGCGTTCAGCGTGTGCACACCACGCTCAACGCCCAACCTCTTCAAACGCTCAACCTCCCCATCATCGCGGCGCAGCCGCAGTCATCGATGCGCCAGCGAGGTCATTTGTCATGCGCCACGCCAAACGCTCAACCCCAAACGCCCAACCTCCCCATGGCGCCCACGCCGCGATTCCCTGCTCCGAATGACAGATGATCTCGGTCCTTGCGGACCTTGGATGAAAGCCGCCTGCGGCGGCTGATGAAGGTTTGGCGTCAAGCGTTGAGCGTCCAGCGTGTGCACACCACGCTCAACGCCCAACCTCTTCAAACGCTCAACCTCTTCAAACGCTCAACCTCCCCATCATCACGGCGCAGCCGCAGTCATCGATGCGCCAGCGAGGTCATTTGTCATGCGCCACGCCAAACGCTCAACGCCAACCGCTCAACCTCCCCATGGCGCAGCCGCAAGCCGTCAAACAACCATCGAAACGGTGATGCGCCCACGCCGCGGCGGGCGGTGCGGGCCATGGATGGTGATCTCCACATCGCTGCCCAGTGCAGCCAGGCACTCGATCAGCTTGGCTTCGCTCACGCCCCGAAAACGGCCGTTCAGGATGCCCGACAGTTTCGGTTGCGTGATGCCCATCACGCCCGCGGCCTTTTGCTGCGTCCAGCGCCTGCGTTTGATGATGGCTGCCATGCTGTTGGCCAGCCCCGCCTTGATCAGCATGGCCTCTGCGTCAGCGTAGCCCAGATCGGCATAAACATTGGTGCTGCCGTCCTGGATCACCAGGTTGTCGGACTCAGTTCTTGATGGCATCGTCTTTCTCCTTGGCCGCCGCCATGCGGCGGCGGATCAACTCCATGTCTGGTTTTGGTGTCTGAATTCCCCTGCCGGACTTCTTCTTGAAGCAGTGCCGCACATAAATCGCGTGCACCAGCCGAACCGTATAAACCGCGCGGTACGTGTCACCGTCGTAGCGTTCGACCACCTCCAGCACAGCGGCAGATCCGAATCCCTTGAGCGGCTTTGCCTTGGCGTGTTTACCGCCGATCTGCGCCTGATGCAACGCATACCCGAATTCATCCTGCACGTCATCGGGCATGGCCCGCAGGTCTGCGAGGGATGATCCGACCCACGCCAGTGGCTTGATCCCGAGTTTCTGTGCAGGCACAATTCCATTATACCTATATAGGTATATTTTGTGTAAACTGATCTTGCTCTCACAGGATCTGATGGCCGCTGCACCAGATCCTCTTCGCGGCGCAATCCCCTCCATCGGCCAGAGGGCCGGCCTCCCGGAAGACCGTTGTGCGTTCAACGTTCAACGTTCAGCGTCCAGCGTCCAGCGTCCAGCGTCCAGCGTCCAGCGTCCAGCGTCCAGCGTCCAGCGTCCAGCGTCCAGCGAGGTCATCCGCCACGCGCCACGCCCAACGCCCAACGCCAAACGCCAAACGCTCAACCTCCCCATGGCGCCCCGCCGCGATTGGCCAATCCCACCGGTCGCAAGCTACCGCTACCAGACAACGCCCGTCACACCACACGCAGCCGGGCAGTCTCAACAGCACACAACGCGCTCACGCAAACGCAATCCTGTCAAGCAAATCAAGAAAATACCGCTTGGACCAAATATCCAGCGCTGCTGGCGTCTGCACAAAGGGCAGCACGTCGTGCCGCGCCTGCGCCACATCCAACGTCTGGATGCGGTCCCTCAACAAACCGCGCAAATCTTCGGGTTTCAACGCGCCTTCCTGCCAATCGCCGCTCTGGCGTGCACGTTGCTCCAGATGCGCCAACTTCAGCGGTACACCGCCACGCACATACCACTCAAAATCAAACCAGTCACGCCCCTTCACACGGTTCTTCCAACGCCGGAACAACACCGCGTGCAATTTGCCGGCAAACAAGTCCGGCAAAGCGTAGCATTTGACGTAAAACGAATAAGGCTGCAGCAGCAACCGTTCTTCCGTGGCAAACCCACCGGGCGGGTCTGTATCCACTTCAAACTTGATTTTCAGCACACGCTGGCTGGCAACACGCACCTCGTAAATGCTGGTGCCCTGCTTCAAGAACGCCGACACCACGGCAGATTTCACGGTCTTGTTCCGCGCCACAATCTCCACCTCGAACCCGAAAGCCGAAAACTCTGCCTGCAACGCCGCAAAGTACGGTTGCAGCGCAAATTGCTCATCTGCCTCGAGCAGCGAAAAATCAAGATCTTCAGAAAACCGTGGCAGATCATGGAAAATACGCAGGCATGTCCCGCCATAAAATGCCGCCTTGTCAAAAAAGCCGCCGCGCTGCAAGCCCGCCAGTGCAATCTCCTGCATCACTTCACGCATCGCGTGGTGACGATCGCCGGCCGGGTAACGCGCCAGCATCTGCTCGATCACCTTCACGACAACGCCTCCAGCATCTCCAGCAGCGCCTTCATCTGGGCGGTCTTGACGTCCGCGCCTGCGTATGCCCGCACCGTAGCCAGATCCACCCCACGCAACGCTCCTGCGTCCACCCGCAAGTCATCCAGTATGTAGCGCTGCATGCTTGTACGACTCCTGGCCTGCAAGTGGCGCGTCAGCAACACCTTGTCGCACAGCGCCTTGGCCGGAGACGCAATCAGAAAGGTTTCCTGCGCCGACGCCGTGACCTGCTCAACACCCAGCGGATACACGTTTGCAGGTATCCTGAAGTATGAAAACCGCCCCAGCGGGTTGTCAAACACCCGGCCCCGCCGCATGCAGACCGATGTCACCTCGTGCACACGCTCCGGAATCAAGCCATGCCAGGCAAGCGCCCAGTCCAGCGAAACGCACGACGGCCCGTACAAGCGGTTGGCTACCAGCGGCAAGCACGGCGGCCCGTCGCGCCCTTCATCACCCAGCACGTAGAGCCCACGCTTGAGCGGTACCAGCACGCCCTCCCGCAGCCACTCGGAAATCTTGTCGTTGGGCCGCTTGTACGCGCCCAGCAACGGCAACAGCGCCCCATGCGTGAACGGCACAGCACCAAACTGCCGGAGCCGACTTTCAAGTGTAGTCAATATTTGTCTGCTTAATCGGACTTTATCCGATTATAGTGACAAATTCTACGCTCTCTCAGCCTTTTGCCACCAGCGATCAGGCTGCAAGAAAACCACCGATGCCCCATCAACCACCGCATCGGCCAGGGGGCTGGCCTCCCGGAAGACCGTTGTGCGTCCAGCGTCCAGCGTCCAGCGAGGTCATCCGTCATGCGCCACGCCCAACGCCCAACGCCAAACGCCAAACGCCAAACGCCAAACGCCCAACCTCCCCATGGCGCCTCGCCGCGATTGCGCCGGGAAATAACCACGGCGTCCCATCAACCACGGCGATCGGCCAGAGGGCTGGCCTCCCGAAAAACCGCGTTCAGCGTCCAGCAAGGTCATCCGTCATGCGCCACGCCAAACGCTCAACGCCAAACGCTCAACCTCCCCATGGCGCCTCCGCCGCGATTGGCCGCAAGAACAACCGCCACGGCCCAATCGGCCAGGGGGCTGGCCTCCGGAAGACCGTTGTGCGTCCAGCGTCCAGCAAGGTCATGCGCCATGCGCCACGCGCCACGCGCCACGCCCAACGCTCAACGCAATACGCTCAACCTCATCAATGCGCCAGCGAGGTCATCTGTCATCCGTCATGCGCCACGCCAAACGCTCAACGCCAAACGCTCAACCTCCCCATGCCACCCGCACACCCTCCCCCCGCATGCGCACCGGCGATAATAGGCCGGTCTGAAACCACCACCGGCAAAGCACACCCATGGACGTCGAACTCGCCCGCTACAACATGATCGAACAGCAAATCCGGCCCTGGGACGTGCTGGATCCGCAAGTGCTCGAGCTGCTGAGTGTCGTCCGGCGCGAGGACTTTGTGCCGCCCGCGCACCGTGCGCTGGCCTTTGTCGACATGCAGATCCCGCTCAGGCCGGGCGAAGCCGCCATCAGCCGCGGCCAGGTCATGCTCGAGCCGCGCGTGGAAGCCCGCATGCTGCAGGACCTGCAGGTGCGCAAGCACGAAAAGGTGCTGGAAATCGGCACCGGCTCCGGCTTCATGGCCGCCCTGCTCGGCCAGCAGGCGCAGCGCGTGCTCACGCTGGAGGTCGACGACGGGCTGGCCGACACCGCGCGCCAGAACCTGCAAAAGGCCGGCGCCCTCAACGTGGAGGTGCGCGTGGCCAACGGCGCCAGCACGGACCTGTCGGCGCACGGCCCGTTTGACGTCATCGTCCTGTCCGGCTCGGTAGCCGCCGTGCCGGACCACCTGCTGGCGCTGCTCAACCCCGGCGGCCGGCTCATGGGCATCGTGGGCGAAGAGCCCATGATGCGCGCCACGCTGGTGCAAAGCGCCGGCAGCGGCTTTGTCACCACCCAGCCCTGGGACACCGTGGCCCCGCGCCTGCAGGGTTTTCCGGAGCCGGCACGGTTCAGTTTCTGAATGGCGTGACAGCCATCGGTGGACACCAGCCATCTGCCCCACCCAAGCCAGCCCGGTCCCAACGTTATCAGGCCCATCACGTGCGCTAGCCCCCGACTGCCAGCACGTTTTGCCACGACAAGAATCTGAAAATCACGCATGAAATTTCTGGTAACTGGAGCAGCGGGATTCATCGGAATGTACGTGGCCAAACGCCTCCTGGAGCAGGGCCATGAAGTCGTGGGACTCGACAACCTCAACAACTACTACAACCCAGCCCTCAAGCAGTGGCGCCTGGAGCAGTTGCAGCCGTTCGAGAAGTTCCGCTTCGTCCGGCTCGATCTGGTGGATCGCAACGGCGTGGCAGCGCTGTTCAGGGCTGAGCGCTTCGAGCGCGTGATCCACCTGGCCGCACAGGCGGGCGTACGCTACTCCATAGAAAACCCGTTCGCTTATGCAGACAGCAATCTCACCGGCATGATGACCGTGCTGGAAGGCTGTCGCCACAACCGGGTGCAGCACCTGGTCTACGCTTCGTCCAGTTCCGTCTACGGCATGAACGCCAAAATCCCCTTCAGCGAAGCCGACCGCGTCGACCATCCCGTTTCCCTGTACGCTGCCACCAAGAAATCAGGTGAACTCATGGCCTACGCGTACGCCAGGCTCTACGCCATACCGGCCACCGGTCTGCGCTTCTTCACCGTCTACGGCCCAGCCGGCCGCCCCGACATGGCGCCCTGGCTGTTTACCGAAGCCATCGTGAACAACCAGCCCATCAACGTCTTCAACCACGGCAAGATGCAGCGCGACTTCACTTATATCGATGACATTGTGGAAGGCGTCATCCGCATCCAGGACGTCGTGCCACAAGATGCCGTACCGCACAGCCTCTACAACATCGGCAACAACCAGCCCGTAGAACTGGCTCGCTTCATCCGGGCCATAGAGGCGGCAACCGGCAAGCAGGCCAAAAAAATCATGCTTGGCATGCAGCCTGGCGACGTGGAGCGCACGTTTGCCGACACGGAAAGAATCGAGGCGGCAGTGGGTTACAAGCCCCAAACCACCATTGAAACCGGCATGCAGCGATTTGTCGATAGGTACCAAAATGCACCCGACACCGTGAAATCTTGAATGCAGGAGCGGGCACCTCTCCCGGCCAGTTCGAGCCGGCGGTCAGCCTTGTCCAGCAACAACCGTCAGTGCCGCGGGAATCTCCACCGGCCCGACGACGGATCTCCTGCACGTTGACTGATGCGGCACCACGACACCAAGCCCACAACCCCGTTGCGACACGTCATGCAACAGCTGATACACCGCGCGGCTTGCGCCGTGCACCCGCCGGCGGCACAATAGGCGTTCACCAGTTGAACACCCGCCATCACTTGGACAACGAAACCCATCTGCACCTGCTGCAACTGCTGCAGCGCCAGCCAGACCTCAGCCAGCGCCAGCTTGCCCGCGCGCTGGGAATCAGCCTGGGCAAGACCAACTACTGCCTGAAGGCGCTGGTTGAAAAAGGCTGGATCAAGGCCGACAACTTCCGCAACAGCCAGAACAAGGCCAAGTATCTGTACGTTCTCACGCCCCGCGGCCTGGCTGGCAAGGCCCGCCTCACCCTGCGCTTCCTGCGCCGGAAAGAGGCAGAGTACCAGACGCTGATGCATGAAATTGCCGAGCTGCGCCAGCAAGTGGCCGAAGCCGCGCAGCAAGGCGGAGAATGCTGATGCCCGCCACCCCTCGCCGGCAGTCGGCACCAAGCGCCGGCGTGCCCCGCAAAACCCACCAGCCCAACAGCCCCATGGGCTGCCCAGCCCCGCTGAACACGCCAGCCATCTCACGCCTGCCCTGACCTCAGCGGCCGCACCGTGTCACCATGCCACCCCAACCAACAGCCCCATCCACACCCAGCCCCTGCAAGATAGCCGTAGCCGGCACCGGCTACGTGGGCCTGGCCAACGCCCTGCTGCTGGCGCAGCACAACGAGGTCGTGGCGCTGGACATCGTGGCAGACAAGGTAGACCTGCTCAACCAGGGCAAATCCCCCATAGAAGACGCCAGGATCAGTGAGTTCCTGGCTCACGGCAAGGTCAACTTCAGCGCCACGCTGGACAAGCACCAGGCCTACGCGGGCGCCGCCTACGTCATCGTGGCCACTCCCACCAACTACGACCCGCGCAGCAACTGCTTTGACACCAGCAGCGTGGAAGCCGTGGTGCAAGACGTGCTGGCCATCAACCCGCAAGCCACCATTGTCATCAAGTCCACCGTGCCGGTGGGCTACACCGCAGCGCTCAACGCCCGCCTGTTCCCGGGCAACCCATCCGGCGCCAGCGCGGCCCCGGGCCACCGCATCATCTTCAGCCCCGAGTTCCTGCGCGAGGGCCACGCGCTGCACGACTGCCTCCACCCCTCGCGCATCGTCGTCGGCGCCAGCAACGGCGCCGCCCGCCGGTTTGCAAGCCTGCTGGCGCAGGGCGCGGCGCGGCAGGACATCCCCACCCTGTTCACCAACAGCACCGAGGCCGAGGCCATCAAGCTGTTTGCCAACACCTACCTGGCCATGCGCGTGGCCTACTTCAACGAGCTGGACAGCTACTGCGCCGTCAACGGCCTGGACACCCGGCAGATCATCGAGGGGGTGGGCCTGGACCCGCGCATAGGCAACCACTACAACAACCCCAGCTTTGGCTACGGCGGCTACTGCCTGCCCAAGGACACCAAGCAGCTCCTGGCCAACTACGATCAGGTGCCCAACAACATCATCCGCGCCATCGTCGACGCCAACCGCACCCGCAAGGACTTCATCGCAGACGACATCCTGCGCAGACTGGCCATCGTCCCGCGCACCAACTCCACCCGGCCCGTGGTCGGCATCTACCGCCTGGTCATGAAGGCCGGCTCAGACAATTTCCGCGCCTCTGCCATTCAGGGCATCATGAAGCGTATCAAGGCGAAGGGCGTGGAAGTCATCGTTTATGAGCCCGTGCTGCAAGAGCCCGCCTTTTACAACTCCCGCGTGGTCAATGACCTGGAGGAGTTTAAGCAGGGCAGCACATTGATCGTGGCCAACCGGATTACGGATGACATCCGTGACGTGGTCGCGAAGTCTTATACGCGGGACCTCTTCGGTAACGACACATAATCTCGTTCAAAGCAATATCATGACGACACACAAGAATTATACAATCGGGGGGAAGTCAGATCAGCCTTAAATTACAGAGTCATTTGAAACAGATAACGGCATACAGAGCACCCAAGGCACACCAGCAATTACAAGATCAACTGCAATGTAAAATGGAGCCATCCGGCAAAGCAGTTTTTGCCCGAATTTAAGCTGCATCGGCCGTCTCACTCTTATCACAATATACCGATCTTGCGAGCGAGCCATGGGACTTTGGTCCTGAGAACTCCATTGACAGCATAAAAGCAGAAATAGTACGCCGCTACAAATATATTTAGTCTTTCAATATCTCTATATAATCGCCAAGTGTACTGCGCTGCTAATTTTTTATTTGCTGATATTGAATCATCACGCAGCTGATAATAAGCCAGAGGATCAGATATACCATATGCGTAATCAATTTTTTTCAATATACGCAGCCACAGGCCCAAATCCTGTCTCTTCCTGATCAACGGCATATATACTTTGCCTAGATTTACAGTATCATATACAGCCGTCAAGCAACCAATGGAGCATACTTTTAACAGATCGATATATGAAACCCGATTCGGCACTCTCACATGTCCAACGATCTTCCCATCTTGGGACAATTTTTCGTAAGCAGCATAACAAAAGTCAATTTTTTTCTCTTTCATAAACTCTATTTGCCTCTCGAGTTTTTCCGGCCGCCATCTATCATCACTATCGAGAAATGCAATGTAACGGGCATTCGCAAGTTCTATAGCCATGTTCCTGGCCACTGCAGCGCCTGAATTTTCATCCAGACTAATAATTTTTATTCTTGAATCTTTTTCAGCAAATTGCTGAGCTACCTCCAACGAATTATCCGTTGAACAGTCATCAACGAGTATCAACTCCCAATCTGAATAAGTTTGCTCAAGGACTGATTTAATTGTCTCAGAGATAAATCTCGAACAATTGTATAATGGCGTAATTATCGAAACCTCAACAGGCATATTAAACACGCAAATTAAAGTTATGTGAGGGAACGCAAGCATCGTACGATGCGACTCGCAGCATCGCCAGTGCCGTACGGCTGCACGACCTTACCTTGGCTTCCCAATGCAGCACGCATGGCCGATATAATGGCCTTCTTGCCTGTTGGTGGTGTCAAGTGGTTCCAGCCGGCCGCAACCAGTTCCGTCCACTCGGTTTCATCGCGCAGCGTCACGCAAGGCACCTTGTGGAAGAACGCCTCCTTCTGCACGCCGCCGGAATCCGTGGCAACAAGTGCCGCCGCCTGCTCCAGCTCGACCATGTCCAGGTACCCCAGCGGATCGACAAACCGTATTTGCTGCGCCAACGCCTGCAAGTCACCCTGCGCTTCCAGTACGCCACGGGTGCGCGGATGCAACGGCAGGACAACTGGAATCTCTGCGCCAACATGTGCCAGCGCCTGCATGATGGCATCCAGCCGCTCGGGCACATCGGTGTTTTCAGCCCGGTGCACGGTGGCCAAGATATAGCCGCCTTTCTCCAGTTCCAGCCGCTTGAGCGCGCCATCCTCGCGCGCTGCGGTCCGCTGGCCATGATGCAGCGCCACGTCGTACATTACGTCGCCCACCTGATGGATGCGCTGCGCATCCATACCTTCACGCTGCAGATGCGCTACGGCCTCGTCGGTTGGCGCAAACAGCCAGGTTGAAATGCGGTCGGCCAGGATGCGGTTGACTTCTTCCGGCATGCGCATGTTGAAGCTGCGCAGACCGGCTTCCACGTGTGCCACCGGAATATGCAGCTTGGCCGCCGCCAACGCACCGGCAAGCGTGGAATTGGTGTCGCCGTAGATCAGCACGGCATCTGGCTCTTCTTGCAGCAGCACGCGCTCTATGCCCTCCAGCATGCGCCCGGTCATGGCGCCATGGGTGCCGCCATGAATGTCCAGGTTGTACGCTGGCGGGGCCATGCCAAGCTCGGCAAAAAACACGTCGCTCATGTTGGCGTCAAAGTGCTGGCCGGTGTGCACCACCACCTCCTGCACTTGCGGATGGCGCGCAAATTCTGCCGACACCACGCTGGCCTTGATGAATTGCGGGCGCGCGCCCAAGGCGGTGACAATTTTCACGATATCTCTCGGTAAAAATCGGTCAATTTTGCCGCCTCATTGCCCCAATTGTATTTTTGCTGCACAGCCTGCTGCCCGTTGCGACCCATCTGCTCGGCCTCCTGCGGATGGGTCGCCAGCCAATCTATGGCGGCTGCAATGGCTTCGGGATTCATGGGGTCAACGCAGATACCGCAGTGGTTGCCTTCCACGATCTCCTTCCACAGTGGGAAATTGGAGGCAATCACGGGCACGCCTGCGCTCATGTACTCAAACATTTTTACGGGGAGCGCATCCAGATAATTGATGACTGGATGCAAAGTAACCAAACCCGCAATCGATGTGCGCAACACCTCGCGCACCTGCGCCCGGTCGAGCCAGCCACGGGCGTCCACTTGCGCCCAGCCGGGCAGCGCGTGTGCGCTGGCCTCAACATCCACCTCCGAAAACGTCCCTCCCAACACCAGGCGCATATCGGCGTTGACCTGGTCCATGGCGGCAACAATTTCCAGTATGCCGCGGATGCGCGAGATCCCGCCCACGTAGCACACCTGGGGTTGCTTCTGCGCCCAGTCAATCTCGTCCGCGGCCAGCTCACCCAGCAATGGGTAGTTGTTGACATCCACCGATTTGACGCCCATCGCCAAATACTTGTCACGGATGTATGGCGTGGCAGCAACCACGCCGTCCAAATCCCGGCAAGCCCAACGCTCGTAAACCGCGAACGCATGAGACAACGCCCACCGTGCCGGCTTGTTCAGATACGGCTTGCCAAGCAACTGCTTGGGCACATCCTCGTGCGCATCAAAGATGACCTTCTTGCTGCGCCGCTTGAGCTTGCGCGCAATGGGCAGCAGTTCGGGATCGTGCAGGTGGTACACGGCGGCGTCCAGTGCCAGCGCCTTGGCCAATACCCGCCCCGGTGCATGGCGCATGCGGTTCAGACGTCCTGTTGACGCACCCACATCATGAATGGCCACGCCGTCCCGTGTCTCGTCGCCCTTCCCATCGGCGACCACCAGCGCGACGTTGTATCCGGCGTCGGCAAGCGATCGACACTCCTTCAAGAAGATGCGGGTGTCATATCGGGGGTGGGCGGAGGTTAAATGAATAATCCTAGTTCCCAGCATAAGTAATTTTGTGCGAATTAAGAGTTAATGATCGTACGCATAGGATTATTAATATAATGCAAACCGACGGAAAGATCATCCAAAATAAATTAAAATTATTGAATTCTCCTTTGACGTATAGCATAAAAAATAACGAAAATTTTGAATAAAATATTAAATAAATATTTCCTCTAATTTTTTGCAATCGTTTCACAATTCCGCCAAGCATTCCAAACATAAACATCCCAAACGTGACGCCGAACCAGCCAAAGTTCAAATACATTTCACCCATTCCTGTCACAGGCAAAGTGCCAGTAGGGATATCTATCGGAGCACTATAAGCGTACCATGTCTCTTTCGAGACAACAGCAGGCATTTGTATCAAACCATTCAGATCAGGAGATACAAATCCGTAAAATGGAAACAACAGTGTTTTACCGTATTGGTACCCTATGTCTATTGCCCAGGAATCAATAATTTTCATTAACAGCGGGATATTAGGTACATTACCTTTTTGGAAGACGTAATAATATCCAGACATCCAAACTCCTCGCGTCTCTATAAAATCTTTCAATTCCCCGCTCAAAGAGGTTGACAGATAAATACTACTCAAGAGTCTTAGAGAATAAATAATTAATCCGGCAATCACAAATCCGGCTCCCAACATCAACATTTTATTATTTAATTTCTTCTCACCTCTGTTGTAATAGTATAGAATTACAAAAGTTAAAGCATAAAATAGGGTTTGTATAATCCTTCCGCTGCTGGCAAACATTAAGACGGATAATATGACTACAAGGCGTGTTCTGTACGATATTCGCGCGTGATCTAGATCTCGAATAAATAGCATATAAGCTGCCACATATGCAAGTTGATAGAATAATGTGGTGCCTCCACTCCTAAACATCTGGGAACGCGTTGCTAATCCGCCATAATATTTAATTATGCTTCCGTCTGTGAATATATATATGTTAAAAATAAAATTCGACAGCCCTAAAATAAATAATATATACGCAAATAAAGAAAAATAATAACCACCAATACCAGGAATGCCAAGCTCGCGTACACGCCTTCTTGTAGAGTGACGGCCAGATACCAAAAAAAAACCTGCGAACACACACCAAAATGAAATGACGCAAACAAATAATGCGGCAGTATAAATATAATCAATATTGTGATAGAAAGTGGTATTGGTCAAAAACGTGCTGCGCTCCAAACCAATGGCTTGAAGAAATATAAAATATAAGTACACAAATGCATAATATAATGCAAAGAGCGTCATAGGGCTAAATACATCCAGCCCTGTTTTCTTCAAAAAAACAATACAAAGTGAGGTAACGCCTATAATGATCAAAAAACCATCCAGAGGGTCTGATGATAGTTGAAATTCGCAAATTACCACGACTGCAATAACTGTCAGAGCGACGTAGAGTCGTTTAATGATAGAATCATGCATTGACGTGCGCTGCATATTTATATTTAATGTCGTTGAGTGGCCAATTGCCAAATCGCATGCAAGCTGCGTCTCCCGTGCCATAACGAAGCAATGCTAACGATCCATAACACTATTCGGATTTCAATATTTGATTTATATCCAGATACTCCTACAATCACAGATAAAACCCATATTCCAATTGCGTAGATATGCAAGGGACACCGATAGAGTTTATTCCATATAAGTGCTGAAAACTCAGTCCGCAAAATCCAATATACCCAAAAAGCTGTAACATTGGCGATCATCGCACCTGTAGCACCATAATTTGAGACAAGCAACAGACAAAGGACTGCATTAACTATAACTGCCGATACGGCAGCCATTAGCGCAAATACTGTCCTGCGTGTAACACTAATTCCTATTCCGGTAACCTCAGCTAAGGTATAGTATAAAGGTGCAGCCATGCATCCGACGATTAAAAATTGAACTCCATTATACGATAATGGTAGTATATATTGTATGACAGGAGAAATGGCCGCGACAAAACATAATGATATAAAGACTATCGTCGTCATATGATATGCAATTGTGTTTATGCGCTCCAGGTTTTCGTTGTTTGCGACCCATTGAAATACAATTGGCGACCAAATTACATTAAAAATCCCAGCCATAACAGTCGCAGCACTCGCGATACTTGATGCTACGGAATAGAATGCCAGCTCTTCAAAGCTAGAATATGATCGAAGAAATAGGCGAGCCATCGCTGCCAGTCCCCACGACGCTACACCTCCAAATATTAATGGCCATCCGAACGCAAACAGATGTTTAAAGGTGGATGAATGCAGTCGGGCATGCAGAGCTTGCAACCAATCATAACGAGTGTTCCAAGAAAATACTATTAACGTTAGAGTGAGGGCTGCTGCCTGTGCACCGAGAAGCATACTGAATCCACGCTTCGTAGTCGCAAACGCGTAGATGACAATTATGGCTAAAAGCAGGAGCTTTGCGAGAATCTGACTCATCGAGTATGCTAGACCGCGATTCTGCATGCGCAATACTAACGATAGAAAGCGAGAGACGTACGCAACCATGATGCAGGCTGCAGTCAGAATCGAGAACTGAACATGCTTCTCGTCATAAAGAATTGCGGACAAGGACTCGGGTGCTATAAGGAGGATGGTCAGAAGCATCAAGAATAGAATTGCCAAACCAGGAAGCGCAGCGTTGAGCAGTAAGTTCGGCTTGTCCTCTGTTTCATGATATTCTCTAACATAAGCTTGGTCTAGGCCGAGACAAGACAAAATAATCGCGAAATTTATTGCGACCTGAAGCATCGATAATTGCCCGATGGCTTCGGCTGGAAAGATCCACGTCATCACGGGCAATGAGAGGGCAGATAGTCCGCCTGCGGCAACTGGCCCGACTGCAAAGCCTAGAATTTGACGATGATTCATTTTAATCGGAAGAATTTACTACGTTCTTCCTGTTTCACAAAGCGCTCGGATACTCATCACAAATTTGATGTAATTAACTTCTGCAGAATATTCTCTAATGACTTTGAAGCGTGCTGCATCTCTGAATTTCTGACGCTTTTCTCCGACTAGGTGAATAATCGCATCTGATATATCGAGATCAGAGAAATTGTGAGGCAATAAGACGCCGCATTCATCATTTACAAGCTCTGATACGCCACCCACGTCAGGTGCAATCGCTGGTATGCCATATGACATAGCTTCCATAATTGAAACTGGTACGCCCTCAGAAGCGCTGCAGTTTATAAATATATCAACTGCTTTGGAAGCGTAATGATCTAGGACTTCGGAGTTATCTCTTTCCCCGATAAACGAAAATGATATATTTGGATGATTGAGTTTAATACTTGCGTATCGTTCGAGATCTGATCGCAATAGGCCATCGCCTATATGTATCCACGATATGGATAAATTTGTGTTCAACGCGCTCGCTGCTTGAATCGCATCTATTATCTTATCAATGCGTTTTATCGAAACGCAAAAAGATACGGATACGATACGAACAACGTTATCGATACTGCCACTTCCTGGAATTAATGGAACACAAACTCCTAAGCGGGAAAGATGTATGATTCGTGACGGTATATGGTATGTTTGCTCAAGATATGTTTGACAATCTAATGAAATAGCATAAATAGCGTCGAATTTCGTTCCAAACTGTCGTTTGAGCGGCATGTAGCCATCAAATCCTAGGTATTCATAAACATCGGTCCTATGCGCCCTCGCTGCAACATGATCAATAGAGCCACTACGTTTCATCATGCACGCTGCATAGGCGATTTCTGAGTGCCAGTAGCAGTATGCGCAGTCAAGAGGACCATACTGTTCAATAATCGTGGAAATTTTGTGTTTAGCAAAAAATACTGTCGCCACGGAGCGAAACGCATCGCCACATGTTCGCAGTCGTAATTTGTGAATTCGATACAAATATAGGAGCTCTTGCCAGAAAAGGGTGGAAGACAGTGCCCGGAATCCGAAGAAAATTCTCTGAAGGAAATTCGCTCGATTAGTTGACTCAACGATAATATTGTCCGGTATGGGTCGAGGTATACCGGATGCATTATATGGAACAAGAATAACTCTGGCCCATCCTGCGCGCGACCAATATTGAATTTCAGATTCAAGAAATTGCTCGCCAGGCGGATAAGGAAAGGTAGACGTAAAAATAGCTATAGTACGCATCATGTGTTCACGCTTGTTTTCGTGATAATTGATTTCAATTGTATATAAAACTCACCTGATACAAATTCTGGTACTTTCGGGCTTGATGGGTTAGTTTAATGCTTTTTTAGCACTAATGAAGTAAATTAAGAAGACGAATCTAAATCTATTAAAGCCGACAGCATGAGTCGATGACTCATCTGCGTTTAAGTTTTGATCATGGTGGTTCCGCCTCGCGCGTACGTTTTAAATACTATTCTTGCAATTTTCTTTAGCGCTGAGGTATCCAAATACGGATGCATGGGCAGGCTGACGACGCGCCGGGCGATGGCGTCGCCCACGGGGAGGTTGGCTGCGGGGTCGGCCACGGCGGGCTGCTGATTGATGGGGATGGGGTAGTGCACAGCGGTTGGGATGCCCGCGGCCTTGAGCTGCTCTTGCACGCGCTGGCGGTTGGGGACCTGGATGGTGTATTGGGCCCAGGCGCTGGTGTTGTGGGATTCCAAGTGGGGAAGTTGCATGGCTGCGGATGAGGGCTGGATTTCCGCGTCGCTGCGCTCCTCGCAATGACGCGAGGGGGGTGTGGTGGTGGTGGCGGTGATGGATTGCTTCGTCGCTGACGCTCCTCGCAATGACGGGAGGGGGGACGCTCCTCGCGATGACGAGGTGGGGGGCGCTCCTCGCAATGACGATGGAGGGGGTGCTTCGCGCGATGGGGAGGGGGTGGCGAAGGGAGTTAGCAGGGTGTTGTAGCGCTCGGCGATTTGTTGGCGCAGTGCGAGTTCGTCGTCCAGGATATCGAGCTTGGCCAGCAAAATGGCCGCCTGCACCGTATCCAGGCGGCTGTTGACGCCCACGCGCACGTGGTGGTAGCGGCGGTCTTGCCCGTGGCGGGCGATCTGGCGGATGACTTTTGCCAACTCGTCGTCGTTGGTGAAGATGGCGCCGCCGTCGCCGTAGGCGCCCAGGGGTTTGCTGGGAAAGAAGCTGGTGCAGGCCACGGTGGTGAGGTTGCAGCTCTTGCGGCCCTTGTAGGTGGCGCCAAAGCTTTGCGCTGCGTCTTCTATGACGGGGATGCCGTGCCGGGCGGCGATGGCGTTGATGGCGTCGTAGTCTGCACACTGGCCGTAGAGGCTGACGGGGATGATGGCTTTGGTACGCGGGGTGATGGCGGCTTGCAGCTTGGCCGGGTTCAGGTTGCAGGTGCGCGGGTCCACGTCCACGTAAACCGGCTTGGCGCCCAGCAGGGCCACGGTTTCTGCGGTGGCGATGTAGGTGAAGCCGGGGGTGATGACCTCGTCGCCCGGGCCGATGCCAAAGGCCATTTGGGCAATTTGCAGGGCGTCGGTGCCGTTGGCGCAACTGATGCAATATTTGGCGCCGGTGTAGGTGGCAAGCCGTTCTTCCAGCTCGGTGACCTCGGGGCCGTTGATGTATTGGCCGTGGTGCAGGACGCGCTGGATGGCGCGGTTGATCTGCGGCAGGATCTGCCGCTGCTGGGCGGCAAGGTCGATGAACGCCAGCTTGCCACGATCATGTGCAGGCATGACAAGCGCGCCATCCGCATCTATCAAGTCTTGCGGTTTTTGTGCCTGTTCTGATTTTTCCAGCCATTGCCTGTCGTTGGTGACAAAGACCGGATGGGGCAAATAGGCGCTGGCAAGATGCATGATGAGCCGGTCTTCAAGATCGTCGTCGCGGATGGATTCAAGGCCAAGCAATTCATCGCCAACCTGGGGCAGGGGCTTGAGCATTGCGCACACGGCCTGTGTGGCCTGGAGCGCTCGTGCATTGGATTGCTCGCGGTTGCCGAGATCCTGCCGTATGTTGCGTTCAGCCAGGTACAGCAGCGTGGTCAGCGAGTGGGCTGCGTACCACCCGGTGGCTTGCCCGGCTTCTACCGCCTCAAGCAGCGCAATCGTTGCCCGGTAGCTGGAGCCGCGCAACAAGACTGCGTCGAGCAGGACGTTGGTATCAAAAACAAGCTGCAAATCAGCGGTTGCCACGGTGTTCATCCAGGATTTTCATGAGTTCGTCGCGATCTTGGCTGGCTGTTTGCGCCGGCCGCGGTTTGGCTGCGGAGCCGAGGATGTTGGCAATGCGTTGCTCCAGGCCACCGTCATGCAAGTTGGCGGGTCTTGCCGGTGGCACGGCTTGCCGGATGACATCACTTTCAGCAACGCGCAGGCGCAGCTTGACGCCGTGGCCGCGCAATCGGACGCCTTGCGGCAACTGCAGCCGGCCATCGCTCCAGATGGCATCTATTTCAACGGTAGACATGGTTCTCTCCAAAGTGCTTGACGTGTGGATTCACAGTCACGCGCACGTTGTTGCTCTTGAGGTGCAAGGTTTGCAGCAGTTCCACCCTGCCGTCCCTGTAGATGGCTTGGACTTGCATGGCTATTTCTCCTGCCGGCGCACAACGCCAGCGGTCATGATGTAGGAGGCCCCAGTATGGCCACAAACAGCATGGCCGTCTCCGGCAAGCGGCAAATCCAGTTGCTCGCCAAATTCGCTCATCCAGCCAATCTGCTTGGCCGGTACGCCGACCATGAGCGCGTAGGGCAAGACGCTCTTGTTGACCACGGCGCCGGCGCCAACAAAGGCGTATTCACCGATGGTGACGCCGCAGACGATTGTGCAGTTGGCGCCCAGGGTGGCGCCCTTCCTGACCAGGGTGTTGCGGTATTCGTCCTTGCGCTCGATGAGCGAGCGCGGGTTGTAGACGTTGGTGAAGACCATGCTGGGCCCACAAAAGACGCCCTCTTCCAGGGTGACGTTGTCGTAGACGCTGACATTGTTTTGGATCTTGCAGCGGTCGCCGATGACAACCTTGTTGCCAACAAATACGTTTTGCCCGAGCGAAACGCCCTCGCCGATGCGGGCGCCGGCGCAGACGTGCGCGAAGTGCCAGACGCGGCTGCCGTCGCCGATTTGCGCGCCCGCGTCGACGATGGCACTGGGATGGATGGCAGGTGTCATGAGCAGCGCCCTGTCAGTCAGTTGGTGTTGGTGAGCAGGCGGGCTGCAAACGGGTGCACTTGTCCGCCACGGGAGGCTGCAGTGGCGGCGGTGCGGATGGTGGAGACGATGTCTATGCTTGCGCGCACCTCTTCCAGGCCAAAGCCACGGCCGGCCAGGATCTCCTGGTAGCTCTTGGTGTGAAGCTCGGTGAAGCCGCCCGAGAACTCGATCTCGCTGCCATCGACCGTGATGGAGCGGTAGGTGCGCTGGCCCTGCTCGACGCGCTCACGCGGCAGGTCGGCGCTGTCTATGGACAAGAACCAGCGCACGCGGGCGTTCTCGTATTCCAGGTAGCCGGCCGCTTTTTCTTCCGTGAGCAGGTGTACCCTGTTCTCTTGCAGGCCACCAAAAATGTAGTGCAGCATGTCAAAGAAATGGACGCCGATGTTGGTGGCAACGCCGCCGGATTTCTTGATGTCCCCCTTCCAGGACTGCAGGTACCAGCGCCCACGTGACGTGATGTACGTGAGCTGCACATCGTATTTTGTGTTGCGCTGCTCTTTTTGTACTTTGTCGTGCAGCGCGATGATGGCCGGATGCAGGCGCAATTGCAGGATGGTGTTGATCTTCTGCCCGGTGTCTGCTTCCATGCTGGCCAGGCCATCGATGTTCCAGGGGTTGAGGACCAGCGGTTTCTCGCAAATGGCATCGGCACCACTGCGCAGGGCAAAGCGCACGTGCGAGTCGTGCAGGTAGTTGGGAGAGCAGACCGATATGTAATCGATGCCCCGCACCTGCCCATCGCGATGCAGCTTGTCTACATAACGGTCAAAGCGCTCGAACTCCGTAAAGAAATATGCACCTGGAAAATAACTGTCGATGATGCCCACGGAGTCGTTGGGATCATAGGCGGCGACCAGGTTGCTGCCGGTGTCCGCGATCGCCCGCATATGACGCGGAGCGATGTAGCCGGCGGCGCCAATGAGTGCAAAATTTTTGGTTTCTGCCATGTTTTTCATGCCCGAATGATGTGTGATGCTGGCTTGCGGTACTTGCCACGGCTGTCAACGATGAGTTGCGCGGCGTTCTTGATGAGTTCGTAATCGAATGCATCATGCGCCGTGGCCAGCACCACGGCGTCAAAGCTGGCCAGGGAATCGGGTGTCAGGGCAACGCTGCGCAGGTCAAAATAATGCTCGCGCATGGTCGGAAAAACAGGGACGTGCGGATCGCTGTAGGCAATTTCAGCACCCTTGCCCTGCAGCAGCTCCATGATGTGCACGGCCGGGGACTCCCGCATGTCGTCAACATTTTTCTTGTACGCAACACCGAGCATCAGGATGCGACTGCCCTTGAGCGCCTTGCCGTGCTGGTTCAAGCCGTCCATGAGCTTTCCAACCACGTACTCGGGCATGGCCCGATTGACCTCGCCGGCCAATTCGATGAAGCGGGTGTTCAGGCCATACTCGCGCGCCTTCCACGTCAGATAGAAGGGATCGATGGGGATGCAGTGCCCTCCCAGCCCGGGACCCGGGTAATAGGCCGTAAAGCCGAACGGCTTGGTGGCCGCTGCCTGGATCACCTCATAGATGTCAATGTCCATGCGGTCGGCAACGATCTTCATCTCGTTGACGAGGCCGATGTTGACGGCACGATGAATGTTCTCCAGCAGCTTGACCATCTCGGCCGCACGCGTGCTGCTGACCGGAACCACCCGGTCGATGATTTGCTGGTACATCGCCAAGCCTACCTCCAGGCAGGCTGGGGTATGGCCACCAATGACCTTGGGAATGGACTGCGTGTCGAAGTCCGGGTTGCCGGGGTCTTCGCGCTCGGGTGAATAGCACAGGAACACATCTTGCCCAGCCCGCAATCCATTGGCCTGCGCGCGTGGCAATAATTCCTCTTCGGTGGTGCCCGGATAGGTGGTGCTCTCCAGCGTGAGCAGCTGGCCGGCACGCAGATGCGGTGCCAGGGCATCGACGGTGTTCAGGACGAAGCTCAAGTCCGGCTCGCGGTACTTGTTGAGCGGCGTTGGCACGCAGAGAATGAGTGCATCGCAGTCCTGCGCGCGCGCAAAATCCGCGGTTGCCTCGAAATTCGCCCGGCGGGCGTCGGCGATGCGACGGGCATCGATGTGCTCTATGTAGCTTTGGCCCGCATTGAGCTTGTCGACCTTGCTCTGGTCGATATCGATGCCCAAGACACGAAACCCGACGGCGCTGAAGCGCAACATCAGGGGCAGGCCCACATAGCCCAAACCAACGATGCCTATGGTGGCACTCCTGTCGACAAACGCCTGTTTCAGTATGTCCTTGGATGTCATTGGGTTTTTATTCTTTCTGAGGGCGCAACGGATCTCGGCGAAAGGCAGGTCGCCTGGTCTTCATGACGCAACTGCGCACGCAATTCCTCGATCTCGGCCAACAGCCGCTTGTGCTCGGCTTCCTTGCGCCGCAGGAAGCGGACCGTTGCTCTTGCTTTGGCTGCCACGCCGACGGGAGTCAGAACATACAGATAAGCTGCCTTCTTGCGACTGTTCTTGAAATTGATGGCCTTGACGTAGCCCTTGTCCAAGAGCGCCCGGAGACAGTAGTTGACCTTGCCCAAGCTGATGCCGAGCTCCCGGGCCAGCTCCCGTTGACTGGAACTGGGGTCGCTCTGCAGCAGTTGCATCAGCTTGAGATGGATCTCTTGGTCCACGTCCATCTTTGCGCACTTTGTTCAAACACTGAACGGATTGTACGCGTAGGCATTACGCAACCTGTAACAACACCTGCAGCTGAGCCTATCCAGAGATTGCCTCTTGGGAAAGTGCAGGCTCCGCGTACATGACGGTGCGGAGCGTCAAGATTCCGATCAACATGTTACAAAAATAAACGATAGTTTCATCATTCCGACGTTTTGCAGATGTCATCAAGTCCTGTCGCCGCCTTGGGATGCTCACCTGGAGTCGACAGCATGGCCGGAACGCCCTTCACTGCGTGTGCGGCGGTCACAACGTACCGTGACCGGACATTCAAGAACCCGGCTCGGAGCGTCGGACATATCACGTCCTGGTCTGGTAGTGTCAACATCCGAACAGCGCTCGAATTTCAAATTTCTATTCAATATCAATAGATTAACAAGCCCATCCCCACAGGACAACATGCAAGTCGGGCTCGACAGCAAGGTAACCCAACTCGGGATGATCGAATTGATCTGCGACTCCCTTTAAGATCAGGACACTCTTGATCAAACTTCGGGCGGCGCAATCAGGGTGAACCTGTACGTTGACACTCGCTGCGGACCGCAGCTTTTTCACTGTGAAAAGGGATGATGGCGGACGAGAAAGCCAACTGCTCTGCCCACGACAACGAGCATGCCGAAGCATGGCTCGCGCACCAGGAGTCGGAGGCGGAAGGTCGTCAGGATATCGGCATAGAACGGCGCCATTCACGCTGGTACGAGGTGCTTCTGTTCAGCACCATGGTGCAGTTGCTGCTGGGCTTGCTGGTGGTGGCCGCGCTGCCGGCCGTGTTGCGCTGGGGCCCGGCGGTTTGGCGGTATTGGGCGCAGGTGCGCTTCAACACCCTGTGTGCGGTCGTTGCGGCGTTTGTGCTGGCGCTGATCCTGCTGAAGCGTCTGGGGCGATTTTCCGGAGGCACACGGCTTGCCGCCATAGGGCCCACGGTAACCGGCGCGTTCTTTCTGGCTTTTGCGGTGGTGCTGTTCGGGCGTGTGCCCTACACGCGCTCGGTGCTGCTGACGGGATACCTGCTCTCACTAGCGTGGTTCTATGGGGGGCATTTCCTGGGCCGGCGTTACTGCCAATTGAAGGTTGCCGCGCTGCCCTCAGCCAGATGCCGAGCGCTGGAGTCCACGCCAAACATAGAGGTACGGCATTTGCAAGAACCCAACTTGGGCGGTGTCCGCTTTGACGCCGTGGTGGCCGACCTGCACAGCGACGAGTTGGGCCCAGAGTGGCAGCGGTTCCTGGCCGAATGCATCCTGGCCAAATTGCCGGTGCATCACGTGCGGCGCATGCACGAGGCCATGACCGGGCGCGTGCAGATCGACCGCCTGTCCGAGAACGACGTGGGTGCCCTGCTGCCCTCACCCAACTATTCGGTGATCAAGCGGCTGATCGACGTGTTTGGCGTGTTGCTGGTGACTCCCATCGTGCTGCCAGTCATGCTGCTGGTAGCGCTGGCCATTCGGCTGGACAGCCCGGGCCCCGCGCTGTTTGTGCAAAACCGCGTGGGCCAGGGGGACCGGGACTTCCGGATCTACAAGTTTCGCAGCATGCGGGCGAATGCAGAATCCGCCGGTGCACAATTGGCCGCAGTTGACGATACTCGTATTACGCGGGTCGGGCATTTCATCCGTAAGACGAGGCTGGATGAGCTACCGCAGCTCTGGAACGTGATCAAGGGCGATATGAGCCTGATCGGCCCACGTCCTGAGCAGCGCAAATTTGTCGACCAATTCGACAAGGAAATCCCGTTCTACATTTACCGACATGTGGTGAAGCCAGGGATAACTGGCTGGGCACAGGTAACACAGGGCTATGCCGGCAACGCAGAGGAGACCCGAATCAAAATTGAACACGATTTTTACTACATCAAGCACTTTTCACTCTGGCTGGACGTGCTGATCGTGCTCAAGACGCTGCGCGTGATTCTGACCGGCTGGGGCGCACGCTGAGCGGCAGCACGGCTACCCCTACAATCCCCTGCTTCCTCACCAACTCCGCCCCATGCCTGAGCCTGCCCGAGATTCCCCAGCCTACCCCGATGACGAGATCGACCTGTTCGAGCTGGCCGGAGTGCTCTGGCAGGCCAAGTGGTTCATTGGGTTGATCACCGGCGTTGTGCTTGCCGCGGCGGTTGCGTACGCGCTTCTGGCGCCAGCAACGTACGAGGCGCAGGCCAAGACGCTGCCGCCCACGGCCAGCGACCTGGCCGGGTACAACACGGCGTATCAGTTGCTGAAGCCCGCACCCGGTACCGATGTCCGGAAAATCGGTACCGGTGAGGTGTACAAGGTGTTTTTGAGGCAACTGCAGTCGGCCGCCTTGCGCGAACGCTTTTTCAACGAGCTGTACCTGCCCGCAAACGCCGAAGGAGCCACGGAGACGGAGCGTGAAACGCAGTGGCGGCGGATGAACGAGGCGTTGTCGATCAAGGGGCCGGACCCCAAGGCCGAGGGCAACGTTGACGAAGCCAGCGTGACGCTGCGGGGCCGCAATGCGCAGGATGTGGCCGACTGGACCAATGCGGTGGTACGCATGGCGGCGGCTGCCGCCCGGCAGCAGTTGCTCGATGATCTGCGGTCAACGATGCAGTTGGACCTGACGGGAGTCGAGACGCAAATTGACAGCCTGCGCACGGCGGCCAAGTCCCAGCGGGACTATGAAATCGCACGCGTGGAGTCGGCGTTGCAGCTGGCACGTGCGATTGGCCTGCAAGAGCCGCCCACCAGCGGCAACCTGATTACCTCGTACACCGGTCCGACGCTTTATTTGCGCGGTGCGCGGACGCTGCAGGCGGAACTTGACCTGCTCAAGGCGCGCACCAGCGACGACCCCTACATCGAGCGGCTGCCGGCGCTGCTGGAGGCAAAGAACCTGCTTGCCGGGATCAACCTGGACGCGGCGGAAAAGATGTCGGTGGTGACGGTGGACCAACCGGCCATACGGCCCTGGCGGCCCGCCAAGCCCAAGAAGCGCCTGGTGGTTGCGATCGGGCTGGTGCTGGGGCTGATGCTGGGAACGGGAGCGGCACTGGTGCGCCACGCGTGGCGGCAACACGGCAGGGCAGCAGCGATGCAGGGTTGAACCGGCAGGGTGCGGGTGGTCTTCCGCGGGCACCCTATCGGCCAGAGGGCTGGCCTCCACAAAAACCGTCGTGCATTACGCACCTGTGGAGCGGCGCCCCCGCCGCGATTCCCCGCAACAGCAATCAGCCGCGCCAGACGCCACCGCCCGTCGGCCAGGGGCCAGCCTTCTACAATGACCGGCTTTGCCGCTGAACGTGCGATGGTTCGCTTCCCTTTCCCGAATGGGCGACTGCTGATGCGGTGCCTGGTCTGCCTGGGCCTGTTGCTGGCGTGCCCACGGCATTACTTCACGTCCATATCCGCTGGCACCGTAGACGGCATAAAGATTCTGAGGTTGCATGGAGACTCCTTCTGAACCACTTGATGCGGACAACCATCGGGTGATCTTGGGGCCAAGGATCGAATGAATGAAGCGGGGTGCGGCAGTACTGGGGAACGCATATAATACAGCGTAACACACGCAATACTGGAAACCATCATGTCCGCCACGCCCTCGCAAGACGCGCCCACGCGCACCCTGAACGTGCGCGTTCCGCAGACGCTGTACCAGCAGCTTGAACACCTGGCCAAGGCCACGTCGCGCACCAAGAGCTTCGTGACGCTGGAAGCATTGAGCACCTACCTGCAGGCGCAAAGCTGGCAGGTGGCGGACATCCAGTCCGGCTTGGCTGAAGCCGACCGCGGCGATTTTGCAAGCGACGCCGAAGTGGATGCCGTGTTGACCCAGTATGGCGCGTAGGCTGCGCTGGACCCGGCAGACACTGGCGCGCCTGGACAGCATCGCCGCCTACATTGCCCGCGACAACCCAGCCCGGGCCACCAGCTTTGTACGCGAGCTGCGCGACAAGACCAATATCCTGCGCGAGCGCCTGCCCGGCCGCCCCGGGCGCGTATACGGCACGCGCGAGCTGGTGCTGCACAAGCACTACATCGCCGTGTATCGAGTGCAGGGCGACGAGGTGCATATCCTCACCTTGTTCCATACGGCGCAAAAGCGCTGATCCAGCCTCGGCTATGGGCGTGGTGGTTTCACGACCCCAAATACTTATCGATGATTGCAACGCACGATGCTGTAGTTACCGCACCAACGCCCAGCCGCACCACGGAGCCACGGTAATCTCTGCATGGTGATACGTCGCAGTACCGGTCGGCAGCCTCTCAAAGCAGGGACAACGTGGCAGCGGCGCGCAATACCCAACCTGCACCTGCAGGCCAGGCGTCGACGTGCTGTCGCTTGCCGGGCCGCTTTCCCTGCGCCCGGCGCTCGTTGGGTGTGCCGAGATGCTCCAGCACGACAGGCGGGCGTCCAGCGTCCAGCGAGATCATGCGCCACGCCAAACGCCCAACGCTCAACGCCAAACGCTCAACCTCCCCATGGCGCCCTCGCCGCGATCGGGCTTCAGTCCGCCATCCGCGGCAGGTCCAGCAGCGCATTCACCTGTGCCAGGTCAGGTTCCGACAGCGTGCCGGCCGCCTGCTGCAGCTGCAGCAGCCCCAGCAGCACGTCGTAGCGCGCCCGGGCCAGGTTGTTCTCGGCGTCGTACACCTCGCTTTGCGCGTTGAGCACGTCGATGTTGATGCGCACGCCCACCTCGTAACCCCGCTGGTTTGCCTGCAGTGCGCTGCGCGCCGACGCCAGTGCCGCCTCCAGCGCCGCCACCTGCGCCATGCCCGACTGCACGCCAAAAAACGCCGCCTGCACCGCTTGCGTGACATCGCGCCGGCTGCCGTCGAGGTTGGCACGGGCCTTGTCCTGCGCGGCCAGTGTTTCCCGGATCCGATACTGCGTGGACAGGCCGCTGAAGAGCGGCAGCGTGACTTGCACGCCGATGCTGGCATTCTTGCCGCCGCCCAGCGCCGGGGTCCGACTGGAGTTGCCGCCGTAATGCGTGCTGCTGGCGCTCATCTGCAGGTCCACCGTGGGCAGGTGTCCGGCGCGCGCCTTGCGCGTATCCAGCTCGGCCAAGTGCAGTGCCACGGCCTGCTGCCGGATCTGCGCATTGTCCGCCTGCGCCAGCGCCAGCCATTGCTGCACCGTCTCCGGCTCCAGGCGCGGCAGTTGCACCGGCTCGGCCAGCGGCAGCGGAACCGCATTGACCTGTCCGACCACCTCCTGCAGTGCCAATTGCTTCACGTGCAAGTCGTTTTGCGCCGCAATCTCCTGCGCGATGGCCGCGTCCAGGCGGGCCTGCGCCTCGCGGCTGTCGGTGATGGTGGCGTTGCCAATGTCAAAATTGCGCTGTGCCAGTTGCCACTGCCGCTCTATGGCCTGTTTCAGCGCCTGCACCGACTCCAGCGCATTTTGCGCCGCCAGCACGTCAAAATACGCCTGCGCCACGCGGACCATCAGGTCCTGTTCGGCCGCATCCAGTGCGATCTCCGCGGTCTGCGTCGCCTCCCGGCTCTGGTCCCAGGCAATCTTTTCCACCGGCCGATAAATCGGCTGCACGCCGGCCAGCGTCACGCTCCGTGAATTGAAGCTGCTGCTACCCGACATACTCGGCAGGCTCGGCAAGCCCGGCAGGTCCGGCTGGCCCGGCAGGCCTGGCAGGCTCAGTCCGCCCGATTCTGTCCACGTGCGCGTGGCGTCGGCTTGCAGGCGCAGTTGGGGCAGCAGGCCGGCGCGCGCCTGTCCCGTTCGCGCCTGTGCCGCGTCCACCTCGGCTCGCGCAGCCAGCACCGCCGCATCAAGCGGGCGCGCCGCATGGTACAGCGCCAGTAGCGACTGGGCCTGCGCCACGCCGCATGCGGCCAGCAACAGGCCCAGGCAGAGCAGGTGCTGCAGCAGCCGCAGCCAATTCTTGAAGGGGAAATGAACCATTGCGCGTTCAGCGGGAAAGCTGGCCATTGTAGGAGGTCAGCCCTCTGGCCGATGGGGGCGTTGGGCGCGGCGCATGACGGATGACGGATGACCTCGCTGGCGCTTTGATGATCGCGCCGCTGCGCGGCTGCAA
Organism: Ottowia sp.; assembly: GCA_023228705.1. Taxonomy (GTDB): domain Bacteria; phylum Pseudomonadota; class Gammaproteobacteria; order Burkholderiales; family Burkholderiaceae_C; genus Ottowia. Next base: position 26,696 of record JALOAS010000018.1, read on the forward strand.
TGATTGCGGCTGTGCCGCCATGATGGGAGGTTGAGCGTTTGAAGAGGTTGAGCGTAGAGCGTCCAGCGTTTGGCGTGGCGCATGACGGATGACCTCGCTGCCGCCTCGATGACTGCGGCTGCGCCGCCATGATGGGGAGGTTGAGCGTTTGAAGAGGTTGAGCGTAGAGCGTGGTGGGCACACGCTGGACGCTGAACGCTTGACGCCAAACCTTCATCAGCCGCCGCAGGCGGCTTTCATACAAGGCCCGCAAGGGCCGGGATCATCGGTCATCAGCGGCGCAATGGGGGCGGGGGCCCGCTCCACGGGCGCGGATTCGATGACCGCAGAGGTCGTTGTGCGTATTGCGGCATGCGCCTGGCGGGGGCATCGCCGCTACGTGGGGCCGGTGTTGCCGTCCGGGCCCGGGGGCTGCGCCTGCAGGTGTTTCGCAATGGCCCTGGCCATGCGCGCCGCCGCGCCGCGGTATTTGCGGGCAAAGATGCGGCTGGCGCGGGCCATGACCTCGTGCAGCGCCGGGTTGGCGACCAGGTCCAGCGCCGCCTGCACGCCCTCCTCCATGCTGGTCACCCTGCGCGCGGCGTCAAAGCGCAGCGCTTGCGCCGCGGCTTCGTCAAAATTGAAGGTATGCGGGCCCATGACGACGGGGCAGCCGCAGGCTGCGGCTTCTATCATGTTCTGGCCGCCCAGCGGCTCAAAGCTGCCGCCCAGCAACGCTGCCGTGGCCAGCGCGTAGTACGCGGTCATCTCGCCCAGGCTGTCGCCCAGCCAGACGTCGGCCGGCTCGGGGCCGTGCTGCCACTGGCTGCGCCGGCTCAGGCTCAGGCCACGCTCCTGCACGAGCGCGGCAACGGCATCAAAGCGCTGCGGGTGGCGTGGCACGATCATCCATTGCGGCTGCTGCGATGGCCCGGCACCTTGCATCAGCGCCTGCACGGCGTCCAGGAACGCGGCCTCCTCGCCTTCGCGCGAGCTGGCCAGCATGACGACCGGGCGCTGGCCCTGTGCCCGCCAGCGCTGGCCAAGCTGGACCAGGCCGGCGTCCACGGCCGCATCAAACTTGACGTTGCCAAAGACGCCCGCCACCGGCGCGCCGGCGCGGCGCAGGCGGACGGCGTCGGCCTCGGTCTGCGCCAGCGCCGCCTGCAGGCGCGCGTACGCGGGCCGCATCAGCCAGCGCACGCGCAGCGCGCCCTGCATGGACTTGTCCGACAGCCGCGCGTTGGCCAGCACCAGCGGAACGCCGGCGTCATGGCTGGCGCGCACCAGGTTGGGCCAGATCTCGGTTTCCATGAGCACGGCGACGTCGGGCCGGTACCGCGCGATGAACCGGCGCGTGGCGCCGCGCGTATCCCAGGGCTGCCAGACCTGCGCGTCGCCGGCCTGCAGCAGCCTGGCGCCGGCAGCGCGGCCGGTGGCGGTGCCGTTGGTGAGCAGCAGCCGCATGCCGGGCCACTGCGCGCGCAGCGCGCCAAGCAGGATGGCTGCGGCGCGGGTCTCGCCCAGCGAGACGGCATGGATCCAGACCAGCGGTGCCTGGCCACCCGGCTGCGGGCGCGGTGGCGCTGCCGCATAGCGGCCAAAGCGCTCGGGCACCGCGTGCAGGTAGCCGGGCTCGGCTGCGCCCCGGCGGCGCAGCTTGCGGCGCAGCAGCGGTTGCACGAGCCAGACCGCGGCGTCGTACAGCGCCTGCGCCGTCGCCTGTTGCCAGGCGCTGGGCCATGACGACTCAGGCCGCACGGGCTTCCAGGCTGGCGCCGGGCTGGACGCGCCGCAGCAGCGCCAGCATGTCCTGGCGGATGCGCGCCAGCGCTGCCTGGCTCTGCCCCTCAAAGCGCAGCACCAGCACCGGCGTGGTGTTGCTGGCGCGGATGAGGCCAAAACCGTCGGGCCAGTCCACGCGCACGCCGTCCAGCGTGCTGACCTGCGCGGGTGGTGCAAAGGCTTGTGGTGCCGCATCCTGCAGGGCTGCCGCCACGCGGTGCGCCTGGCCGTCCGCGCAGGCGATGGTGAGCTCGGGTGTAGAAAAACTGGCGGGCAGCGCGTGCAGCACGGCGCCGGCATCGGCGTGGCGGCTGAGCAACTCCAGCAGCCGGCAGCCCGCGTACGTGCCGTCGTCAAAGCCGTACCAGCGCTCGCCAAAGAACAGGTGCCCGCTCATCTCGCCGCCCAGCGGCGCGCCCACCTCGCGCATCCGGGCCTTGATCAGCGAGTGGCCGGTCTTGTGCATCATGGGCTGGCCGCCGGCAGCGGTGATCGCCGGCGCCAGTTGCTGCGTGCACTTGACGTCAAAGACGATGGGCTGGCCGGGGCAGCGCTGCAGCACGTCGCGCGCAAGGAGGATGAGCTGGCGGTCCGGGAAGATGGTCTGGCCGTCCCGGGTGACCACGCCCAGGCGGTCGCCGTCGCCGTCCAGGGCCAGGCCCAGCTCGGCACCGGTCTCGCGCAGCGCCTGCCGCAGCGCGTGCAGGTTCTCCGGGTTGCCGGGGTCGGGGTGGTGGTTGGGGAAATGGCCATCGACTTCGGAGAACAGCTCGACCACCTCGCAACCGATGGCCCGGAACACCGCGGGCGCCGACGCGCCGGCCACGCCATTGCCGCAATCAAGGACGATCTTCATGGGCCGCGCCAGCGCAATATCCTGCCGGATTCGCTGCAGGTACGCGGGAAACACATCGTGCCGGCGCACGTGGCCGGCCGCATGCTGCCCACCTGCTGCGCCCTGCCCGGCCATGGCAGCGCCCAGCGCGCGGATTTGCCCGCCGTGGATGGCCTGCCGCGCAAGCACCATCTTGAAGCCGTTGTCGGCCGGCGGGTTGTGGCTGCCCGTCACCTGGACGCCACTGCGGCACAGCGTGTGCGTGGCAAAGTAAAGCATGGGCGTGGTGGCCAGGCCGATGTCGATCACGTCGACCCCGGCCGCTGCCAGACCGCGCGCCAGCGCCGCCGCCAGTTCCGGGCTGGACAGGCGGCCGTCACGCCCAACGGCCACGGCGTCTTCCCCGGCAGCGCGCACGCGCTGGCCAAACGCCAGCCCCAGCCGCCGGGCAACATCGGCATTGATGCTGCGCGGGACGCTGCCGCGAATGTCGTAGGCCTTGAAAATCGATGCATCCATGCGCATGGCCCGAGTGTAGTGGCGCATGACGGATGACGGATGACCTCGCTGGCGCTTCGTATGATTGCGGCTGCGCCGCCATGATGGAGAGGTTGGGCGTTGAGCGTTGAGCGTTGAGCGTTTTGCGTGGCGCATGACGGACGCTGGACGGCCAGCGGTCTTCTGTGGGAGGCCAGCCCTCTGGCCGATTCCCCGATTGTGTGAGGTGCGCCGGTTGCTATTGGATGCGGCGGTGTGGATGGAGCGGGGAATCGCGGCGAGGGCGCCATGGGGAGGTTGAGCGTTTGGCGTGGCGCATGACAGATGTGACCTCGCTGGACGCTGAACGCTCAACGCCAAACCTTCATGGGCCAAGGTCATCGGTCATCCGGAGCGGGGAATCGCGACGGGGGCGCCGCTCCCACAGGACGTCATCCATGGTTTGACGCCGCGAACGCCAAACGCTCAACGCTCAACGCTCAACCTCTTTTCAGCATGCGCGCAACGTAGCGCGCGACCAGGTCCACTTCCAGGTTGACGCGGCTGCCCGCCTCCAGCGTGTGCAAGGTGGTGTTCTGCACCGTGTGCGGAATGAGGTTGATGCCGAAGCGGCAACCGGCCGCCTCGTCGGCCACGTCGTTGACCGTGAGGCTGACGCCGTTGACCGCCACCGAGCCCTTGTACGCCAGGTACGGCCCCAGATCGGCCGGCGCCAGCACCTCAAGCCGCCAGCTCTCGCCCACCGGCTCAAAGCGCGTGACGGTGCCCACACCGTCCACGTGGCCGGCCACCAGGTGCCCGCCCAGCCGGTCGGCGGCGCGCAGCGCCTTTTCCAGGTTGACCGGCCCCGGTGCGTCCAGCCCCACGGTGCGCGCCAGCGACTCGGCCGAGACGTCCGCGCTGAAGCACGGCGTGGCCTTGTCCAGCGCCACGGCGGTCATGCAGGCCCCGTTGATCGCAATGCTGTCGCCCGGCGCCACGTCGTCCAGGTAGCCTGCCGGCGTGTGGACGACAAGCCGCTTGCCGTGTGCGGCGCCGGCGCCCAGTGCAGCCACGTCGCCAATGCGGCCCACGCCCGTGATGATTCCGGTAAACATGTCTTGCCATTCCCTCCTGCGCCTTGCGGCTGTCATCCTGCAGCCGGCGCACCGGCTCGATGCGGCGGCCAGGCACCAGCAGGAAAATCAGCGCGCCCCGGGCCGCACCCGGTGCGGCATCCCCGGCCATGATCTGCTGCCTGCCCTCTGTTGCGAACTGCAGAAGGTAGCATGTTCCTTGCGCCTGCCTCTCGGCGGCAGGCCGCGGCCTGCAGTACACGCTGCGGCGCGCCACGCCCAGCAGCCGCGCTTGGCGCGTGCAGCGCCTTGAGGTCCACCGCCGGTTCCGTTGCATCGTTGCCGCCAAATGCAGCAGCAGGCTCCAGCAGCTGCTTCTTCCCCGGTGCGGAACCAACCGGGCGCGCTACAGTTCAAGGAACTTGAGGGAAAAGAAGATCGTCATGAAAAGACATGCAAGGTTTGCTGCCGCGCTTCTGGACGGTCTGGGCTCCAGCGTCAGCATATTCGAGCCCGCCCGGCTACACCGCATGACCGGCTCTGACTTGGGACGCATGCGTGATGACGCACGCCGCGTCGGCAACACCATGCGTGACGTAACGGCGCGCGAATCTGCAAAACACCAGAGTGGCCAGGAAGACTCCACAAAGCAAACGCAATAAGTCAACGCCCATCCTTTCGGCCGAATGGCAGGGGCCGCTGCCACCTCCCGGAGCGCTGCAGCAATTCGACCAGATCATCCCCGACGGCGCCGAACGCATCATGCAGATGCCAGCCCGCGCTGCACGGGTTTTCTTTTTGCCCTTCCGCCTGGCAATACGGCTTTGCCAAGTCGCGACGCGCGCATTTGCCAGCGCCCGCTCGACCTTCACCACGGCATCCGCGTTCAGGAAACTGCAGCGGCACCCGTAACACCGGAATCATCGGCCTGGCTGCCGCCTGCAAAGACGCCGACCCGCAGCCTCCGTCGATACGCCGCCGCTCATCGCAAGCGTTCGCCAGACCATCGGCAAAGCGCGCCGAACCCGCTCGCGCAACCGGGCTCACCACGCAACAGCCACAAGGTGGGACACGAGCCTGGCCACCCTTCGCTGCGAGGCCAAAAAAGCAAGCGAGGCAACAAAAAGTCGCGCCCCCGAGGGTTGCACGAGCTGCCGCACCCAAAGAAAAAGCCCCGCAAACGCTTGATTTGCGAGGCTTCCGTGTATGGCGCGGCTGGCAGGATTCGAACCCACGACCCCTTGGTTCGTAGCCAAGTACTCTATCCAACTGAGCTACAGCCGCGCGGAACTGGCCATTATACGTTCATGCATGGTAGGGCGTGCTGGACTCGAACCAGCGACCAAGGGATTATGAGTCCCCTGCTCTAACCAACTGAGCTAACGCCCCGCTGCACGGGCAGCAAATCAGTGTAGCACAAGCACTTACAAGCGTCTTCCCCTTCTGGGAGGCCGCCCCGGGGCGCAAAGCATGACGGATGACCTCGCTGGCGCTTCGTATGACCGCGCCGCTTCGCGGCGGCAATGATTGCGGCTGCGCCGCGATGATGGGAGGTTGAGCGTTGAGCGTTGAGCGTTGAGCGTTGAGCGTTGAGCGTTGGGCGTTGGGCGTTGGGCGTTGGGCGTTGAGCGTGGTGGGCTCACGCTGGACGCTCAACGCTTGACGCCAAACCTTCATCAGCCGCCACAGGCGGCTTTCATACGAGACCCGCAGGGGCCGAGGTCATCCGTCATGCGCCCCGCGCAACGCCCGCTGGCCGGTCAGCTGCGCAAGGGATTCACGACCACCACATCGCCGTATCGCTGGCCGTGCGCCATGTCCTCGGACCACAGGCGGGCCGCACCGGCCCGTTGGGCTGCCGCCACGATCAGGCTGTCCCGGAAGCTCAGGTTCCAGCGGGGTTGCACGTCAAATGCTGCCGCGAGCAACGCCCGGTCGTTGTCGATGACGCGCCATGCCAGGTACAGCGACACCCGCCGTGCCGACGCCGGTGCCGACAGCCCCGCCTTGCGCATCAGGTTGACGTGCAGCTCCTGGAGCACCTGCACGCTCACGACCGCGCTGCCCGGCTCGGCCCAGAGCGCTCGCACGCGCTCGCGCGCCAGCGCATGCCGGGCATCGGGCGAATCCGTATGGGCGTAATACAGGACATTCGTATCGACAAATACCTCACCGCGCATGCGCGTCGTCCCGGCCCAGGGTGCTGGCGTCGGCAACGGCGACGGGATCCGCCATGGCCTCGATGGCACGCTGGCGTGCGGGCTCGAACCCGTCCAGCTCATCGACGGCGCGGATCACCAGCTCGCTCACCCAGGCAGACACCGATGTATTGCGGTCCACCGCGATGTGCCTGATGCGCCTGATGGTCTTTTCGTCCAGGCGAAGCGTGATGTTGGCGGTCATGGTCATATCTCCTGTGTGGCAGATTGCACCACATTGTAAGTGCTGCACGTAAACTGTGCACGTCATCAGGCATGGGCTCGTTGCCCTGTGTGACGGGACAGGTGTAGGCGTAGGCGGAGGCCAGCCCCCTGGCCGATTGGGGTGGTTGCTGCGCGCTGGACGTTGCGCGTCGCGCATGACGGATGACAGATGACCTCGCTGGCGCTTCGTATGATCGCGCCGCTGCGCGGCGGCAATGATTGCGGCTGCGCCGCCATGATGGGGAGGTTGGGCGTTTGAAGAGGTTGAGCGTTGAGCGTTGAGCGTTGAGCGTTGAGCGTTGAGCGTTGAGCGTTGAGCGTTGAGCGTTGAGCGTTGAGCGTTGAGCGTTGGGCGTTGAGCGGGGAATCGCGGCGGGGGCGCCATGGGGAGGTTGAGCGTTTGGCGTTGAGCGTTTGGCGTGGCGCATGACGGATGACCTCGCTGGACACTGAACGCACAACGGTCTTCCGGGAGGCCAGCCCCCTGGCCGATGGGGCGGCTTTTTGTGAGGGCGCCGCAAACGCCGCCAACGCTGGCGCGCTCAGGCGCCGCGCGCCGGGGTCAGCAGCTGCTGCTTCAGCGCGTCCATCTGCTGCCGCGCAACCACGTGGCCGTGCGCGGCGGCGCGTGCCGTCCACATCAGCGCCAGCGACTCGGCTGCCTGGCCGCGCCGGCCGGCCAGCTCGGCCGCGTGCAGCGTGCCCAGCCAGTGCATGGCGTCGGCATCGCCCTGCGCCGCCGCCTGCTCCAGGAAGTAAATCGCCGCTGCCGCGCTGGCCGCCGCCTGCGCTTCGCCGTCGCCGCCATCGTCATCGGCCGCCTGCTGCAGCGCGTGCCGTGCCAGCAGCGCGCCCACGTCGGCCTGCGCCGCCGCCTCGCCGTGGTCTGCGCGCACCAGCAGCGCGGCGTCTTCGGTGCCCAGCGTCACCGCCAGCGTCGCCTGCACCGCCGCCAGCGGCACCAGCGTCTGCTGGCTCGGGCCGGGCCGGCGCAACGGCGGCACCTGCCCCTGCTCGACGCGCCGCTGCCACGTGCGCACGCTCAGGCCGCTCAGCGCGGCTGCGGTGTTCAGGCTGATGGCGTGCCGGGGTGGGGTGGGGGACATGCGGCGGATTGTAGCCAGCGGCTGGCGCCCGGCGGTTTTGCGTTGCCAATGGCTCGCCAGCGTGCAACCGTCTCCTGGAGGCCAGCCCTCTGGCCGATTGCGGCGGTTGCCCAAGGCACAACGGCGCTGCCGGAGGCAACACAATCGCGGCGGGGTGCCGCTCCTACGACAAACGCATGCGCTGGCCTGTAGGCCGATTCAGGAAGCCACGGCTTGCGCCACGACGTCCGGTGCACACGCGATCACGCGCACATACGCCATCGCATAATCCGGGGCCGTCACCCGCGCCTGTTCCCAATCGCGCAAGGTGCCCACAGGCACATGAAAGCGGCGGGCAAATTCAGCCTGGGACAACCCCAGGTCCGTTCTCGCCTTGCGGACAAAGCGGGCGCGCTGGCCCCGGTCCAGCGCCTGCGCCGTCACGTCAAAGTCTTCTGCATCAGCCCCGTCAGCCGGCAGAACGATACGCTCTTTCTTCACCTGTGTTGCTCCTTCTCACGGACATGAAACGCGGCAGATCATCCCGCCAGACGAAGACCCCCGTGAACAACTTGCCATCAACCCGCCCCACCACCTTGAACCGCTCCTCGCCATCTATCTTCCGTATCGATGGAATGATGAGGTGATCGGCATCTTCAAGAATACGATCTCCAAACGCCAGCGACAGCTTGTGTTTTTCCCGGTTGATGGTGTCCTTGCGAGAATCAAACCTGCTTGCCGCCATGGGAAATCATTATACGGAACGTCCGTACCCGCTGTTGCGGCGGTTGTCCGTGGTACGGCGGCGCTGCTGGAGGCAACGCCATCGCGGCTGCGGCGCCATGGGGAGGTTGAGCGTTTGGCGTTGAGCGTGGCGCGTGACGGATGGCCTCGCTGGACGCTGAACGCACAACGGTCTTCCGGAGGCCAGCCCCCTGGCCGATGGCGCGTCCGCGGGCGGGGTCCTGTTCCATCATCTGCGCCAACGCGCCTCTTTTGTGCCTCGAAGCGCACAGATGCGGTGAAAGGAAGTAAGATATCCGTGAAAGACCCATGTAAGGAATACACCATGCTGGCCAAACTGACTTCAAAAAATCAGATCACCCTGCCCAAGGCCATTGTGTCCAGCATCGATGCTGCGGAATACTTCCAGGTTTCCATCGAGGACGGTCGCATTGTCCTGACGCCTGTGCAGATCCGGAGCGCACAAGCCGTGCGCAGCAAGCTGCAGGAACTCGGTATTACGGAGCAGGACGTAGAGGACGCCATCGCGTGGGCGCGCCGATGAGCCGTGTCGTTCTTGACACCAACGTTGTCGTCTCGGCGCTGCTGTTCACTTCCGGTCGCCTTGCGTGGATGCGCCACGCGTGGCAGCATGGCCAGATCAGACCACTGGCGTGCAAGGCGTCTGTGGATGAATTGTTGCGGGTATTTGCCTATGCAAAGTTCCAGCTCACCCGGCAGGAGCAACAGCAACTGCTCGCAGACTTCCTGCCCTTTGCCGAGGTTGTTGAACTTGCGCGGCCCTGGCCGTCGTTGCCTGCCTGCCGGGACCAGAAGGACCAGGTCTTCCTGGCCTTGGCTCAGGTCGGGGCGGCGCGTGCGCTGATCACGGGTGACAAGGATCTGCTGGCACTCAAAGACAAGTTCGCCATTCCCATCGTGACGCCCGATGAATGGGCAAGGCAGCAAGACCCGTCGTGACCTTGTGGCTGGCATCAGACACGGGCCAGGCCCTGTTCCACAAATGGCCGCAGCTCGGCACGCAGGGCGTTTTCTTTTGTAGGAGGCCAGCCCTCTGGCCGATCGCGGCGTTCGCGCCGCATTGGTTTGCCTTGGCGTGCGTCCTGCGGGCTCCCCTTTCAACGCCGCCTCCGCGGCTCGCCCTTGACACCGCGTTCCGGCGTCATGTCGCGGCAAATGGGCGACACGGGCGCTGAAATGTCGTGTTACAGCTGCGACAAAGCGTAAATTACGTTACTTTTGGCCTGATCTGGCCGTTGGCACGCATCTTGCTGCATGGAGGGTGACTGGCGCTGACTTTGGATGCCAGCATTTTTCTTGGATTTCTGGAGGGTTTCAAATGAAACAGCAGATGCGCAAGGTCCAGCAGGGCTTTACATTGATTGAGTTGATGATCGTTGTGGCGATCATCGGGATTTTGGCGGCGGTGGCGTTGCCGGCTTATCAGGATTATACGACGCGGGCAAAGGTCAGCGAAGTCATCGTCATGGCATCGCCAGCAAAGCTTGCGGTTGCTGAGACCGCGTCGTCCGTCGGTAGCCTGGCCTCTGTGACCGCGTCCAACTCAGGTTATTCGTTTCCGGGCGCCACGAAATACGTTTCTGGTATCACGGTCTCGAACGACGGGAACGGGGTGGTCACGGCCGTTTCAATCGTGCCCAATGCGAATGGCAACATCGTTCTCACCCCTACGCCAGTAGCGGGAGGCTCTGGCCAACTGACTTGGGCATGCACAACTACCATTGACAAGAAATACGTTCCGGCAGAATGCCGCGGCTAAACTAAGTATAGTTGTTTTGAATTGACAGGGAAGGCCGTGGCCTTCCCTTTTTTATTCTTATTTAATTACACTATGATGGCTGCAAGCAAAGGGAGCGCCATGGTGACTCTGCTGCGAAGCGTTGCACCTATCCATAATAATAGCAAGTTGATATGGTTGTTCTGGCCATTTGCCTTCGCATTTGGATGGTTGATTCCGCTTCATCCCGATCCCTGGTCCAACTTCTACAACGAGATAGCGGTTGCCTGCAGTATTTCGCTGTTAGGGGTGGGTTTCGCCTGGAGCCGTAAACCCTTCGAAGTTGATGCGGTCGCTCTCTTGGTTGCAGGAGTTTCGGTCATCCCGCTGTTGCAGGCTGCGTTCGGGGCTTTCATGCTGCCTCAAGAGGCGTGGGTTGTTGCCCTGTATCCGCTGAGCCTGGCAGGTGCAATCGCGCTGGGGCGCGCAGGAGAAAAGAATTTTGGCGAGCGCTTCGTGGCGGCCTTGTTTGCTGGTCTTCTCATCGCTGCCCTCGTCTCTGCGGCATTAGCTTTTGCACAGGTTCTTCTCTGGGACTGGGGCGTCATTTTGGCTCCCGTAGTTTCTGGTAGGCGACCGATTGCCAATATTGGTCAACCCAACGAGCTGGCCACGCTTTTGATCCTGGGTTCCATCGGCCTTCTGTGGTTGCGTCTGCACGGGAGGCTGTCTAACCGCATTGCCATAGTGATTCTGGCTATCCTTTTGCTAGCCGTCATCAGTACCCGTTCGCGTACCGGGTGGTTGTCGGTCGTGATTCTGCATGGACTGGCTCTGTTCCGACCCGCGTGCTTCGGGCTGCGCTTTGGCCACGCCCGCCGGGCAGTGACCCTGTCTCTGCTGCTCTTTGCGCTTGGCATCGCGGCATGGGAGAGCGGCTTGTACTGGATTGAACTGATGGGAGGACCCCAGGCCGGCACGAGATTCAAGACGGGCTCGCGCCCGCTCTTGTGGCATATGGTCATAGACGGCATCCTTGCACGGCCCTGGCTGGGCTACGGGTGGGACCAGGGGCGCCCGCTGCAACTGGCGCTGGCTGCAGAATTTTGTGACTTCAAGGAAAGATTCCAGCACGCGCACAACATCATCCTTGACCTGCTCATGTGGAATGGAGTGCCACTGGGACTGGCGCTGATCGGTGCCGTCGGCTACTGGTTTGTTGCCACGTTGAGAAAAATCAGGGCATCCGCGGACTGGCTCGTCATGTTGGCCATCTTTGCTTTCATGATCCACGCAATGCTGGAATTGCCTCATGCAAAAGCGTACTTTCTGCTGACCGTTGGCCTGTTTGTCGGAATATTGAATGCCCGGGCCGGAATGCCGTCGTTGCTCTCGGTCCGGCCGTCGTATCTTGGACTGGCTGCGGTAGTCTGGTTGATGGTTGTGATGACGGTGTTTCAGGATTTCTCCCGGATCCGTGAAGATCTGCGTGCGTATCGGATGCGTATGGCGTGGTCAGGAATTGCGGCCGAGCCGGAGCCGCCCAAGATTTACGTTCTGAAAGCCTTGCAATCCGCATTGGTGACGCTGCGCATCAAACCCGCGGAGAACATGGATGCGGCTACTATTGACCTGATCCGGCGTGTGGCAACGCGCTATCCAATAGAGTCTGCGCTGATGCTGCATGCTCAGGTTTCGGCGCTCAATGGCGCACCGGAATCAGCGACATGGGCGCTTGAGCGCTTGTGCCTGTTATTCGGAGAAGATACTTGCGGTGATGCTTGGATGCGATGGTCCATGTTTCAGATCGAACACCCGATTGCAGATCAAGTGGTGTTTCCAGATGCGCGATGCTCGCATTAACGAGATAATAACGAGATAGGGAGACGATAAAGGGCACCCAGCGCGCCGGGACGAAGCCGGCAGAGCTAAGGGGATGAAGAGATGAAAGGCGCTGTTCGCATCATTTCTGCACGCCAGGCCAACTCCAGAGAAGTGGAGCAAGATAAAGGACACCCACATCTCGAAGAAGGCAAGACGAAGATAAGGGACACCCACTTCTTGAAGGGCCTGAAGCAAGTAAAAGATAAAGGACACCCATATCTTGAAGAGTCCAGCTACACTGTTCTTGCCCCTTGGCCCGCTGGAGACCCGCCATGACCCGACCCCGCTCCGCCCAGGTCAGCCTGGCTGACACCCCCTGGTACCAAGATAAAGGACACCCACATCTCGAAGAAGGCAAGACGAAGATAAGGGACACCCACTTCTTGAAGGGCCTGAAGCAAGATAAAGGACACCCACATCTTGAAGAGCCCGGCTACACTGATCTTGCCCCTTGGCCCGTTGGAGACCCGCCATGACCCGACCCCGCTCCGCCCAGGTCAGCCTGGCTAAAAAAGATAAA
>JALOAS010000130.1 GCA_023228705.1 Ottowia sp.
CCCAAACCCGCCCACTCCGCGTTGCAAATGCTCGCCATGGCACGGGCCATGCCTGCGCTTTGCGTCTTGATTGGACGGGCTTTGGCGATCCTCTCGGGCGCGATCAATTCATTCTCAAGCTCTGAGCCCTGAACCTGTCCGTTCTTGCCGCATTGGAGGCGCGCCATCATGAACCCTTCCGCATCGACCCCCGAATCCGACGCCCACGTCCTGCACGAACGCGACGCGCGCGGCGTGCACACGCTCACGCTCAACCAGCCGCGCGCGTTCAACGTGCTGGGCATGGCCGAGCTGGCCCGTATGCAGCGCATCATCGATGAAATTGCCCGGGACGACGCCGCGCGCGTGCTGGTGCTCGCGGCCAATGGCAAGGCGTTTTGCGCCGGCCACAACCTCAAGCAGATGAAGGCCCACCCGCAGGTTGCGTACTACCAGGACCTGTTCCAGGCCTGCAGCCAGGTCATGGTTGCGCTGACCCGCCTGCCGGTTCCGGTGATTGCCCGCGTGCAGGGGCTGGCAACGGCAGCCGGCTGCCAGCTTGTGGCGCAAAGCGACCTGGCGGTTGCGGCCGATGGCGCACGCTTTGGCGTCAACGGCATAGACGTGGGTCTGTTCTGCGGCACGCCCAGCGTGCCGCTGGTGCGCAACATGCATGCCAAGCAGGCCATGGAGATGCTGCTCACCGGGGGCTTCATCAGCGCCGAGGAAGCCCGGTCCCGCGGGCTGGTCAATCGCGTCGTGCCCGCCGACGCGCTGGACTCCGCGGTGCAAGAGCTGGTCGGGACCATCCTGGCCAAGCCGCGCGAGGCCGTCGCCATGGGCAAGGAACTGTTCTACCAGCAGCGCGAGCTGGGCCTGGAGGGCGCGTACCAGTTGGCCAACCAGGCCATGGCGTGCAACATGATGCTGGATGTGGCGCAGGAAGGCGTGCAGGCATTCATGGACAAGCGCAAGCCGGCCTGGAGTCAGGCAGCGGCTTGATAAACTAGGTTGCTTCGGACTCTGCCAGCCCCGGTTTCACATGCTGCTGCGTTGCGTGGCTGCCGTTCCATTTTGCTGCTTGCAGCTTAGACAGGAGATACAGATCGATGAAAGCCCTGATTGCAGTCAAGCGCGTTGTTGATTTCAACGTGAAGGTTCGCGTCAAGTCGGACCAGACCGGCGTGGATATCGCCAATGTCAAGATGAGCATGAACCCCTTTGACGAGATCGCCGTCGAGGAAGCCGTGCGCCTGAAGGAGGCCGGCGTGGTCGACGAGATCGTTGCGGTGTCCTGCGGCGTCGCCAAGTGCCAGGAGACGCTGCGCACGGCGCTGGCGCTGGGCGCGGACCGCGGCATCCTGGTCGAGACCGACGAGGAGCTGCAACCGCTGGCCGTGGCCAAGCTGCTCAAGGCGCTGGTCGAGAAGGAGCAGCCCGGGCTGGTGATCATGGGCAAGCAGGCCATTGACGACGACGCCAACCAGGTCGGCCAGATGCTGGCGGCGCTGGCTGATTTGCCGCAGGCCACCTTTGCCAGCAAGGTTGAAGTGGCGGGCGACAAGGTCAAGGTCACGCGCGAGGTGGACGGCGGGCTGGAGACGCTGGAGCTGGCCACGCCGGCGGTCATCACCACCGACCTGCGCCTGAACGAGCCGCGCTACGTGACGCTGCCCAACATCATGAAGGCCAAGAAAAAGCAGATGGATACCTTCACGCCCGCAGACCTGGGCGTTGACGTGGCGCCGCGCCTCAAGACGCTGAAAGTGGCCGAGCCGCCCAAGCGGGGCGCCGGCGTCAAGGTCCCCGACGTGGCCACGCTCCTCGACAAGCTCCGCAACGAAGCCAAGGTGCTCTGACCCATTCGCGCCGCCCCGCGACCGGTGCCATGCCCCGGTCCGCAAGCGATCAACACAAGACAAACCATGCCCAACGCAAAGGAAAACACATGACAGCACTCGTGATTGCCGAACACGACAACGCCACCCTGGGCGCTGCCACGCTCAACGCCGTGACCGCCGCCACCGCCTGCGGCGGTGAGGTGCATGTACTGGTGGCCGGGCACAATGCCGCCGACGTGGCGCAGGCCGCGGCACAGATAGACGGCGTGACCAAGGTCCTGCATGCCGACGGCGAGAGCCTGGCGCACGCGCTGGCCGAAAACGTCGCCACGCAGGTGCTGGCGGTGGCTGCAGACTACAGCCACATCCTTTTCCCGGCCACTGCCAACGGCAAGAACATCGCGCCGCGCGTGGCCGCCAGGCTGGACGTCGCGCAGATCAGCGACATCACCAAGGTGGAAGGCGCCGATACCTTCGAGCGCCCCATCTACGCCGGCAACGCCATGGCCACCGTGCAGTCCGGCGACGCGGTCAAGGTCATCACCGTGCGGGGTACCGGATTTGACGCCGCGGCCGACAGCGGCGGCAGCGCATCGGTCGAAACCATCGACGCCGTTGCCGACAGCGGCAAGAGCCGCTTCGTGGGCCAGGAAATCGCCCAGAGCGACCGCCCGGACCTGACCGCCGCCAAGGTGGTCGTCTCCGGTGGCCGTGCCCTGGGCAGCGCCGAGAAGTTCCAGGAACTCATCACGCCACTGGCCGACAAGCTGGGCGCGGCCATTGGCGCGTCGCGCGCAGCGGTCGATGCAGGCTACGCGCCCAACGACCTGCAGGTGGGCCAGACCGGCAAGATCGTCGCGCCGGACCTCTACATTGCCGCCGGAATCTCCGGCGCCATCCAGCACCTGGCCGGGATGAAGGACAGCAAGGTCATCGTTGCCATCAACACCGACGAGGAAGCGCCCATCTTTGGCGTGGCCAACTACGGGCTGGTCGCGGACCTGTTCGAGGCCATCCCGGAGCTGATCGACGCGCTGTAAAGCGCCTGAATCGCCGGTATGCAGTCACCATTGGGAACGATGCCCGGCAAGATCGGGCGCATGCCCGATGACCTCGCTGACGCCTTGATGAGGTTGAGCGAATTGCGTCCAGCGTCCAGCGTATGCCCACCACGCTCAACGCTCAACGCCTGACGCCAAACCTTCATGGGCCGAGATCATTTGTCATCCGATGAGTTGACAATGCTTGCCAATCAGCTGCGGCCCTGTGCAGCGGGCATCGCTGGCGGCGCTGCCCGTTTTTACCGGCTGCCGCATGCAAGATGCAATATGCCCCTGCACCTGATCCATTGCCCAGGAGATGAACATGACCTTTGCCGCCCCCGTCGATGACCTGATGTTTGGCATCCGGCACCTGGCCAGGCTGGAGGAGCTGGCCGGCGCGTGCCCGGATTTCTCCGAGGCCGGGACCGACATCGCGCAGGCGGTGCTGCAGGAATGTGCCCGCTTCAACGAGGGCGTGACCGCGCCGCTCAACTTTGCCGCCGACGTTGCACCGTCCACGCACGCGGGCACCGAGGTCACCACGAGCGAGGGCTTCAAGGACGCGTACCGGCAGTTTGTCGAAGGCGGCTGGCAGGGCATACAGCATCCGGAAGCGTTTGGCGGCCAGGGCCTGCCCAAGACCATAGGCGCCGCGTGCAATGAAATCCTCAACGCGGCCAACCTGTCCTTTGCGCTGTGCCCGCTGCTGACAGACGGCGCCATCGAGGCGCTGCTCACCGCCGGCAGCGACGAACTCAAGGCCACCTACCTGGAAAAGCTGGTTTCCGGTGAATGGACCGGCACCATGAACCTGACCGAGCCGCAGGCCGGCAGCGACCTGGCGGCGGTGCGGACCCGCGCCGAGCGGCAGGATGACGGCAGCTACAAACTCTTTGGCACCAAGATCTTCATCACCTTTGGCGAGCACGACCTGGCCGAAAACATCGTGCACCTGGTGCTGGCGCGCGTGCCGGGCGCACCGGAAGGCGTGAAGGGAATCAGCCTCTTTCTGGTGCCCAAGTACCTGCCCGGTGCAGATGATGGCAGGCCGGGCGAGCGCAACGACGTGTACTGCGTCAGCATAGAGCACAAGATGGGCATCCGGGCCAGCCCCACGGCGGTGCTGCAGTACGGCGACAACGGTGGCGCCACCGGCTACCTGGTCGGCGCGGAAAACCAGGGCCTGCGGTACATGTTCATCATGATGAACTCGGCGCGCTACGCGGTGGGCACGCAGGGCATTGCCATTGGCGAGCGGGCGTATCAGAAGGCCGTGGCGCATGCGCGCGAGCGCGTCCAGGGCCGGCCGGTGGACGGCAGCGCCAGCGAGGCGGTGACCATCATCCATCACCCCGACGTGCGCCGCATGCTCATGACCATGCGCGCGCTGGTGCAGGGCTGCCGCGCCATGGCGATCATGGCAGCCGGTGCCTGCGACCGCTCGCGCCACCATCCGGACGCTGCGGTGCGGCAGGAAAACCAGCTCCTGTACGAATTCCTGGTGCCGCTGGTCAAGGGCTACAGCACCGAGGCCAGCCTGGAGGTGGTCGACCTGGGCGTGCAGGTGCACGGCGGCATGGGCTACATCGAGGAGACCGGCGCCGCCCAGTACTACCGCGACGCCAAGATCCTGACCATCTACGAAGGCACGACCGCGATACAGGCCAACGACCTGGTCGGGCGCAAGACCGCGCGCGACGGCGGGCAATCGGCGCTTGCGGTGGCCGGGCGGGTGCAGGAAACCGAGCAAAGGCTGGCCGCTGGCGACGCGCAGGCACAGGCGGTGGCGCAACGGCTGGGAGCCGCACGCGAGGCCTTTGAAGCCGTCGTGCGTTTCGTGGCCGAAAACGCCGAGGATGACCCCAACGCCGTTTTTGCCGGCAGCGTCCCGTATCTCATGCTGGCCGGCAATCTCGTGGCGGGCTGGCAGCTGGCTGAATCGCTGCTGGTGGCGCAAGACAAGCTGGCCGCCGGCCAGGACGCCGATTTCATGCGCGCCAAGGTGGTCACGGCCCGCTTTTACGCCGAGCACATCCTGCCGCGCACCGCAACGCAGCGCCTGGCGGTGCTCAAGGGCGCGGGCAGCGTCATGGCGCTGCCTGAAGCGGCGTTCTGATTCCGGACCTGCCGCGCGCAAGGCGCCCGGGCGCCCTGCGCGCGGGATCGCCTCACTCAGGCCAACGCTGCATGACGTAGGTTCCCGGCGCATCGCACAGCACTTGCTTGTCCGGGATCGGCTGCGCGGCCACCGGCTTGCTCGAGCGCTTGGCCAGCCACTGCTGCCACTGTGGCCACCACGAGCCCTCGTTGTGCCGCGCCTGCTGCAGCCAGTCGTCCGGCGTGAGCCGCTTGTCACCGGCCGCACGCATGAGGATGCGATGGTGGCGGCGCGGATGGCCCGGCTCGGAGACGATGCCGGCGTTGTGGCCGCCGCTGGTGAGCACGAAGGTGATCTCTGCCGTGCTGAGCCGGTGCAGCTCGTAGACCGAACGCCACGGCGATACGTGGTCGCGCTCGGTGCCCACGAGGAAAATGGGCAGCTGCAGGTCGTAGAGCGATACGGCCTTGCCGGCAACCAGGTAGCGGCCGTTGGCCAGCGCGTTTTTCAGGTACAGGGCGACCAGGTACTCATGGTGCATGCGCGCCGGCAGCCGCGTGGTGTCGGCATTCCAGGCCATGAGGTCGTTGCCCTGTTCGCGCTCGCCCATCAGGTATTCACGCATGCGGCGCGCCCAGACCAGGTCGCGCGAGTGCAGGAACTGGAACGAGCCGGCCATCTGCTTGCCGCTGAGAAAGCCCTGGCCGCGCGTGATCTGGTCGAGCAGGTTGATCTGGCCTTCGTCTATGAACAGCCCCAGCTCGCCGGGCTCGATGAAGTCCACCTGCGCGGCCAGCAGCGTCAGGCTCGCCGGTGGCGGCACATCCGTATAGCCGGCCACGCCGTCCGCTGCCGACAGCGCCGCCACCGCGATGGCCAGCAGCGTGCCACCCAGGCAGTAGCCCACGGCGTGCAGCCCCGCGCCACTGGCTTGCTGGGTCACCGTGCGCAGCGGCTCGAGCAGGCCCAGCTCCAGGTAGTCGTCCATGCTCAGGCCGCGGTCGGACGCGTCCGGGTTGCGCCACGACAGCATGTACACCGTATGGCCCTGGCTGACCAGGTAGCGCACCAGGGAATTGTGCGGCGACAAATCCAGGATGTAGTACTTCATGATCCAGGACGGCACGATGAATACGGGCTCCGGGTGCACCTTGTCGGTCTGCGGCGTGTAGCGGATGAGCTCGACCAGGTGGTTGCGATAGACGACCTTGCCGGGCGTCACCGCCACGTTGCCACCGACGACGTAACGCCTGCGGTTGTCCACGTCCTCTGGGGTCGGCACCATGCTTGCGTCAGCCAGGAAGTTCTTCAGGCCGGCGCGCAGGTTGCCACCCCCCGATTCCAGCGTCTGCCGGAGCACGACCGGGTTGGTCAGCAGGCTGTTGGCGGGCGACATCATGTCCAGGAACTGACGGGCAAAGAAGTCGACGAGCTGCATGTGGTGCCGGCTCACGCCGTCCACCTTGGCCGCTTCGCGCCAGAACGACTGCACGTTGCGGAAAGACGTGCGCCACAAATTGAACGGCCAGCGGTCCCATTCGGCCGCACGAAAGCGCGGGTCGTCACGCACGCGGCCGCCGCTGTCCTGCTCGTGGTCCGTCATGGTCAGGGTCTTGAACGCCAGCCGGGTGGCCAGGGTCGCCAGCTCGATCTGGCGCCCGGGCGATGCGGACAGGTGCCAGGCCCAGTCGGCCCATGCCAGGCTCAGCGTCACCGGCGACAGGTTGCCAAAGCCGGCGGCCGCGCGGCTTTGAACCAGACGGTCCAGCGTTTGCGTGGCGGTTTCAGCGCCGCTGACCAGGTGCGCTGTTTCGGTCAGTGCCAAACCGGGGGTGACCGTGCGGGCTACACCGGTACCTGTTGTGGAGTTGCCCCGATTTCGCGGACACCTTAACCTTGTGGATAAAGGAGTCCAACCATGGGAAGAACGAGAACGCCGTATCCGGCAGAATTTCGCCAGCAGATCGTGGAACTGGCGCGCACCGGCAAG
>JALOAS010000131.1 GCA_023228705.1 Ottowia sp.
CGTTGGGCGTTGGGCGTTGGGCGTTGGGCGTTGGGCGTTGGGCGTTGGGCGTTGGGCGTGGTGGGTTCACGCTGGACGCTGAACGCTCGACGCCAAACTTTCATCAGCCGCCGCAGGCGGCTTTCATCCGAGGCCCGCATGGGCCGAGGTCATCGGTCATCAGCGGGAAATCGCGGCGGTGCCAGCGGCGGCCCTCAGCCGGGCCGCAAATCCGCTGGTGTGTTGTCGCGTGGCGTCAGCGGCGCGATGTGCTTGCGCGTGGCGATATGTTCCGGCCTGGGCGGCTGGTCGCAAAACGGCGCCTGCACCGCGTTGCTCATGGCGTTGTACACAAAAAACGCGTTCGAGCGCGGCAGGTGCGTGATGTTGCTGCCCGAGCCGTGCATGAGGTTGCTGTCGAAGATCAGCACCGACCCCGCCGGCCCGGCCGTGTCGACCAGGCCACCCGCCTCGGCCAGCTGGCGCAGGTGTTCATCAGCGGGAACGCCGGTTTCCTGCACCTGCAGCGAGCGCTTGTAGTTGTCTGCCGGCGTCTGGCCTTCGCAGACCACGTAGTGCTTGTGCGACCCGGGCATGACCAGCAGCGGGCCGTTGTGCGGCGTGTTGTCGGTGAGCGAGATGGAAATGCTCAGCGCACGCGGCAGCGGCATGCCGTCCTCCACGTGCCAGGTCTCGAAATCCGAGTGCCAGTAAAAGGACTTGCCGTGAAACCCGCCCTTGTAGTTGAGCCGGGTCTGGTGCAGGTAGACGGCATCGCCCAGCAGCCAGGCCGCCAGCCCGGCCAGGCGCCGGTCTGCCGCCAGGTTGGCAAAGACCGGGCTGGATTCATGTATGCGGAAGATGGAGCGCACCTGCCCCGATCCCGGCTCGGTGACGACGCTGCTGCGCGTTGAGCCTTCGGCCTGTTCGCGCAGGCGGTCCAGCTCCTGCTGCAGCAGTTGCACTTCGCCGGCGCTGAAGACGTCGTGCAGAAGCAGGTAGCCCTCGCGCTCGTACTGCGCAATGAGCGCGGCATCCAGCGGCGGCGGCGTCGTGTGGTCCGCCCAGACCACCGGATGCTTGCGTGCAATGATGGCCCCTTGCCTGCCGCCCCGCGATGCGTACGGATCGGATCGATGGTCGTGCCGGCCTTGAATGTCCGGCGGACTTTTCAGTGTTGCGTTTGCCATGAGGTCAACTCCCTATGGTTTCGGCCTCCAGCGGGTAGGCGCCGGAAGCGTCGTGGACTTCCTTGCCGTTGAGCGGCGGGTTGAACACGCAGGCACAGGTGATGTCGGTGTGCGCGTGCACGGTATGACGGTCGTGCTGGTCCAGCACGTACAGCGTGCCCGGCTTGAGCGGATGGCGCTTGCCATCGTCGCGGTTTTCCAGCTCGCCCTCGCCGCTGATGATGAACACGGCTTCGTAGTGGTTCTGGTAGTGCATCACGGTCTCGGTACCAGCCCAGAGCCGCGTGATGTGGAATGAAAAGCCGACGTTGTCGTCCTTGAGCAGCATGCGGCAGCTGTCCCAGGTGGTGGATTCCACCAGCCGGTCGGTCTTGCGACATTCATCCAGGTTGCGAACGATCATCTTTTTCCTTTCGGGTATCTGTTTGCGGTTGTTTTGCTTGCATGACTCATGACCCTGGCCCTTGCGGGCCTTCGCATGACAGCCGCCTGCGGCGGCTGATGAACGTTTGGCGTCGAGCGTTCAGCGTCCAGCGTGAACCCACCACGCCCAACGCTCAACCTCCCCATCATGGCGGCGCAGCCGCTGTCATTGACGTCGCGCAGCGACGAGGTCATCCGTCATCTTTCAGGCCGCCCGCTTGTAGTCCTCGGCCAGCACCTGGCGCACGCTGCGCTCCAGGATGTCCAGCCCGGCGTTCAGGTCTTCGTCGCTGATGAGCAGCGGGCACAGGATCTTGACGACCTCGGAGTCCGGTCCGCTGGTCTCGATGATGAGTCCATCGGCAAAGCAGCGGCGGATGATCTTTTCCGCCAGCTCGCCATCGCGGCAGGCCAGACCCCGCATCATGCCGCGGCCCTTGGTGCGGAAGAGCCCGCTGCCGCCCAGCGCAGCAATTTTCTTCAGGCGCTGCGCCAGCAGCGTGCCCTTGCGTTGAACCTCCAGCGCAAACTCCTCGTCCTGCCAGTACTTCTCTATGGCGGTTTTCGCCGTGACGAAGGCATGGTTGTTGCCGCGGAACGTGCCGTTGTGCTCGCCCGGCTCCCACTGGTCGTACTCGGGCTTGATCATGACCATGGCAAACGGCAGGCCAAAGCCGGACAGCGACTTGGACAGCGTCACCAGGTCAGGCGAGATGCCGGCGGGCTCGAAGCTGAAGAAGCTGCCCGTGCGGCCGCAGCCGGCCTGGATGTCGTCGATGATGAGCAGCATGCCGTGGCGGCGGCACAGCTTTTCCAGCTTGCGCAGCCATTCCCTGCCGGCCACGTTGAGGCCGCCCTCGCCCTGCACCGTCTCAACGATGGCCGCTGCCGGCGCATCGACGCCGCTGGAGGCGTCGCTGATCATCTGGTCGAGCAGCCGCATGGAATCAACCGAGTCATCGGCCAGGTACGCGTCATACGGAATGCGGGTGACTCCGGACAAGCTGCCGCCAAAGACGCCGCGGTGATGCTCGTTGCCGGTGGCGGCAGCCGCCCCCTGCGTCACGCCGTGAAAGCCGTTGGTGAAAGCGATGATGTTGTGGCGGCCCGTGGCCTTGCGCGCGATCTTCAGCGCCGCTTCCACCGCGTTGGTGCCGGTGGGGCCGGTGAACTGCATGAGGTAGCGCATCTTGCGCGGCGCCAGGATGTGCTCTTCAAACGCCTGCAGGAACTCGGCCTTGGCACGCGTGTGCATGTCCAGGCCATGGGCAATGCCGTCGCGCTGGATGTACTCCATGAGCGCTTCCTTCAGGTGCGGATTGTTGTGCCCGTAGTTGAGCGTGCCGGCACCGGCCAGGAAGTCGATGTATCGCTTGCCGTCGACGCCATAGATGGCCGCGCCTTGGGCACGGTCGAATTCCACGGGGAACGAACGTGAATAGGAGCGGACGTTGGATTCAAGTTTGTCAAAAATAGTCATATCGGTACTCTTGTTTTCATCGGGCTGAAAGCGAGGCGCGCGCGGGGGGCGCGTTGCACTGGAATCAGGCTGGCCTCGCCGGGAGAAACATGGGGACTGGAAGCGGGGCGGCACCCGGGACCGTTCCTGCAATTTGCGGCGCGGCGCGCCAGCATGCCCCATGCACGAATTCGATGGATGCGCTCAGGTCGGCCCGGGCGCGCTGCGCTCGAACGGACCGATGCGCAGCAGCAGCTCGTCGTCGTGACGGCCGCCAAAATGACGCTGGCGCTCGAAGTGCGGCTGCCGGCTCGTCGGCACCTGGTGCCGGCGCGCCCACGACTCGAACAGCGCCCAAGACGCTGCGTTTCCGGGGTTGATGGTGGTCTCGACAAAGCGCAGCCGCGCACTGGCCGGGCGCTCGAGCAGCTCATCGAGCATGCGGCCGCCCAAACCCTGATGGCGTGCCTCTTCGGCCACGGCCACCTGCCAGACAAAAAGCGTGTCTTCCTGCTGCGGCGGCACGTAAGCTGAAATGAAACCCACCAGCCGCTCCGGATCATCCTGCGCAACCGCGGCCACCGACGTGGCGCTGAAATGCGTGCAATGCAGCAGATTGCAGTACAGCGAGTTGGTGTCCAGCGGTGGGCAGGACGCCACCAGCTCGTTCAGTTTTGAGCCATCGTCGGCAGTCGGCAGGCGCAGTTCGATCACCAGGTCGTTGGATATTGCTTGGTTCATCAGACTGTTTGGGCCAGCCGGACCTGCCGGCCGCTGGCCACACCTCGAAGAAATTTCCTTTATTCGGTCAAATCATGGGTCAACTGACCCTTCAGATGGTTTTATAACTTAACATGGCCAGCCCGGCTTGGCTACCCGAGACGCTGCTTGCGCCTCCGTTTGCGTGGTCCGATCGGACTGCAGCGCAGAGCGCATGCGGGCATCCGAAAGTTGCAACAAATTGCAACTTCTCGTTGTTGCAACACCACATCACGGCCAGGGTCGTCCCCGTGCCGGCGTCGGACGCAGCCCGGTTCAGGACGGCGATTGGCGACGGCCGTTTCGGCGCAGCCAGGCGAGTATGCCCGCCACGCCCACGACCACGATGGCGCCGAACAGCGCGGTTGCGCCCAGCGCGGACAGCCCCAGGCCCGCGGCCAGGCTGTAGAGCACGCCCAGGACAAGGATGCACGCCTGCTCATTGAAGTTTTGCACCGCGATCGAACGGCCGGCGCCCACCAACAGGTGACCCCGATGCTGCAGCAGTGCGTTCATGGGAACCACGATGAACCCACCCAGCGCGCCAACGAGCACGAGCAGCAGGACCGCGAGCCCGACGTGGTGCACCCAGGCCATGGCCAGCACCGCCGCGCCCAGCAAGAAGCCCAGCGGCAGCACGACAAACGCGTTCTCCAGCCGCACGATCACGGCTGCCGCCGCCGCCCCCAGCGCCATGCCAACCGCGACCACGCCGACCAGCGCCGCGCTGCTCGACGTGGCGTAGCCCAGCGCCAGCGCGGCCCAGGCCAGCACGATGTAGCGCATGTTGCCGGACACGCCCCACAGCAGCGTGGTTGCCGCCAGCGAGACCTGGCCGGTCGGGTCGCGCCACAGCCGCAGGTTGCAATGCCAGAAGTGGGGCAGCAGCAACGCTGCCGAGCGCCAGCGCAGGGCGCGCAACCGGGTGCGTGTGCGCGGAATGCCCAGGTTGAACAGCGCGGCCAGGCCGTAGACCAGCACGATGACGACGACGGCCGAGCCGGCCGGCGACGATGCAATGCGCCCGCTCGCGCCCCAGCCAAGCCACGACAGCAGCTCGGCCCATTGCGGTGAAATCAGCAGGCCGCCAAATACGACGCCCAGGATGATGGATGCCACTGTGAAGCCCTCCATCCAGCCATTGGCGCGAACCAGCAGCGATGAGGGCAGCAGCTCGGTCAGGATACCGTACTTGGCCGGCGAATACGCTGCCGCGCCCAGCCCCACCACCGCGTATGCCAGCAGCGGGTGGCTGCCAAACAGCAGGATCAGGCAACCGCCAATCTTGACGGCGTTGCTGGCAAACATGACTTGCCCCTTGGGCCGGGAATCGGCAAAGGCGCCGACCCAGGGCGCCAGCAGCACGTAGAACAGCGCAAACATGGGCACCAGTGCCGCGCGCTGCCACTCCGCGGCGCCGCCGAGCAGCAGCCACTCGACGGCGATCACGAACAGCGCGTTGTCCGCCAGTGAACTGAAAAACTGCGCGGCCAATATCGTGTAAAAACCACGCGTCATTTCAAGAGGCTGGAAGTCGGTATAAAGCGCGTTGAAGTCCGGCTGTGAGGTCCTTGCTGCAACGCTGGCTGTTATAGCACGGCACCCCGGCCGGATCCGGCCGCGCCGAGCCGGCAGCCAGGCCACCGCGCGCGCTGATAATAAGGCCCATGCCACGGCCCATAGAAGCCATCGTCCACACGGCGGCGCTTGCGCACAATCTGCAGCGCGCGCGCTGCGCGGCACCCGACGCGCGCGTGTGGGCCGTGGTCAAGGCCAATGCGTACGGCCACGGCATAGAGCGCACGTACGACGGATTCCGGCGCGCAGACGGCTTTGCGCTGCTCGAGCCAGGCGAAGCATGCCGCGTGCGGCAGCTGGGCTGGACCGGGCCCATCCTGCTGCTCGAGGGCGCGTTTGATGCACAGGACCTGGCCGCCTGCGTCCGGCTGCAACTCTGGCATGTCGTGCACCGGCCCGAGCAGATCGCCTGGATTGCCGCGCTCGACACGCGGCAGACGCAGCACGTCTTCCTCAAGCTGGACTCGGGAATGAGCCGGCTGGGATTTGGCCCGCGTGCGTACCGGGCCGCGTACGCCCGCCTGCGCGCGCTGCCGCAGGTGGCCAGCATCACGCACATGACGCACTTTGCCGACGCCGATCGCGATCACGGCACCGACCGGCAATGGGCGCTGTTCCGGGAAACGGTGGCCGGCCTGCCCGGCGGGCACTGCCTGTGCAACAGCGCCGCCACGCTGCGGCAGGGCCGCGAGCTGCTGGCACCGGGCGAGTGGGTGCGCGTGGGCATCTCCAACTACGGCAGCTCGCCGGACTACCCGGTGCACGATGCGGCGCACTGGCAGCTGCAGCCGGCCATGAGCCTGCGCGCCGGGCTGATGGCCGTGCGCCAGGTCCGGGCCGGCACGGCGGTGGGCTACGGATCCACGTTCCGCGCGGAGCGCGACCTGCGGGTTGGCACCGTGGCCTGCGGCTACGCCGACGGCTATCCCCGGCACGCCGGCACCGGCACGCCCATCCTGGTCGATGGCGTGCGCACGCGCACGCTGGGGCGCGTGAGCATGGACATGCTGGCGGTGGACCTGGACCCGGTGCCGCAGGCCGGGGTGGGCAGCGAAGCCACGCTGTGGGGTGCGTCAAGCCAGGGCACGGTCCTGCCCATAGACGAGGTGGCGCAGGCGGCAGGCACCGTGGGCTACGAGCTCATGTGCGCGCTGGCGCAGCGGGTGCCGACCCGCGTTGAGCGTTGAGCGTTGAGCGTTGAGCGTTGAGCGTTGAGCGTTGAGCGTTGAGCGTTGAGCGTTGAGCGTTGAGCGTTGAGCGTTGAGCGTTGAGCGTTGAGCGATGAGCGGTGAGC
>JALOAS010000019.1 GCA_023228705.1 Ottowia sp.
CGGCGCGCTACGATGCGCAGGGCGCCGACGAGCTGGCGTTCCTGGACATCACGGCAACCAGCGACGACCGCGACCTGCTGCTGCCGGCCATAGAAGCGGTGGCCGCGCGCGTGTTCATCCCGCTCACGGTGGGCGGCGGCGTGCGCACGGTGGCCGACGTGCGCAGGCTGCTCAACGCCGGCGCCGACAAGGTCAGCTTCAACTCGGCCGCGCTGGCGCGGCCGCAGCTCATCGCCGAAGCCGCGGGCCGCTACGGCGCCCAGTGCATCGTCGTCGCCATCGACGCGCGCCGCCGCAGCGGCGCGACGCTGGCTGCGCGCGGTCCGGGCTGGGACGTGTACAGCCATGGCGGTCGGCGCGATACCGGTCGCGACGCCATAGGGTGGGCGCGGGAAATGGTTGCGACCGGCGCTGGCGAGATCCTGCTCACCAGCATGGACCGCGACGGTACCGGCGCGGGCTACGACCTGGCGCTGACGCGCGCGGTGAGCGACGCTGTGCCCGTTCCCGTGATCGCCTCCGGTGGCGCGGGCACGCTGCAGCACCTGGCCGATGCGCTGCTACAAGGCGGCGCAGACGCGGTGCTGGCGGCCAGCATCTTCCATGATGGCGTGTTCTCCATTGCGCAGGCCAAGCACTATCTGGCCGCACGCGGAATCCCCGTTCGCACGTGAGCGCGGGCGGTCACGGCCGTCTCCGAATCGGATAAAAAATGGCGTGCAGGTGGTGCTATCGTCTCAGCTGCTTCGCCCAAATTTTTACCTGATTGGCAAGCGTCGTCAGCTCACCGGAATGACAGATGACCTTGGCCCATGAGGGTTTGCCGTCAGGCGTTGAGCGTTGAGCGTGGCGGGCAAACGCTGGACGCTGGACGCAATTCGCTCAACCTCATCAGAGCGCCAGCGAGGTCATCCGTCATGCGCCTGATGTTGCTGGGCATCGTTTCCAATCAGAAATTTTTTATGCGGCACAAGTTATTGTATGCGCTGTAAAATACTGATTTATATGATTATTTGGCGGAAGCGGTGAGATTCGAACTCACGAACGGTTGCCCGTTGCCGGTTTTCAAGACCGGTGCAATCGACCACTCTGCCACGCTTCCGTAAGGGCCTGGCCCGCTTCTGCGACTGCGGCGGGCGGCTCCGGGTCATTTTAAGCGGCTGGCCCGGCAGGTTCCAGAAAAACAAAGCCCGCTGCGGGAGCGGGCTTTGCGCAATACGGGGCAACATTGGCCCGCTCGGTCACTTTCGTCACTTACTTGAGCTTGACCTCTTTGTATTCCACGTGCTTGCGCGCCTTGGGGTCGAACTTCTTGATCAACATCTTTTCAGGCATGTTGCGCTTGTTCTTGGTCGTGGTGTAGAAGTGACCGGTGCCGGCCGTGGATTCCAGCTTGATCTTTTCGCGTCCGCCTTTGGTGGCCATGTGCGTTTCCTTTGCTTGTGTGACTTCAGGCTTCAGGCTTGCGTGCCGCGGCCGCGGATGCGACCCAGCACGACGTCTATGCCGTCGCGGTCAATGATGCGCAGGCCGGCGCCCGAGACGCGCAGGCGGACCCAGCGGTTCTCGCTCTGGACCCAGAACCTGCGCGACTGCAGGTTGGGCAAAAAGCGGCGCTTGGTCTTGATGTTGGAGTGCGAGACCTTGTGCCCCACCATGGGCTTCTTGCCCGTGACTTCACAGATGCGTGCCATGAGAGTGCCTTGTTGTGTATCTGGTTTGAAGAGCCATGTCGCGCGCTGGCTGCCGGATCGGGTGCGGTTCTGCGATCCCAAGGGCAGGCAGCAGGCGCGCCGCTCCTGCTGTTCATTGCTGGTTGCGCCCAGCATGCCGCTTGCCCGCCGCAAGACGGCAAAGACTCTCGATTATAGCTGAATCCGTACCTGTTCAGCTCTCTTCCAGCTGCTCCAGGTAGCGCTGCGCGTCCAGCGCGGCCATGCAGCCGGTTCCGGCGCTGGTCACGGCCTGCCGGTAGACGTGGTCCTGCACGTCGCCGGCGGCAAACACGCCGGGGATGCTGGTCTGCGTGGCAAACCCCTGGTGGCCACCGCGCGTCTGGATGTAGCCGTTTTCCATGTCCAGTTGTCCCTTGAAGATGCCGGTGTTGGGGCTGTGGCCAATGGCGATGAAGCAGCCGAGCAGGGCGATCTCTTCGGCCTCGTCGCTCTGGACGTTGCGGATGCGAATGCCGGTGACGCCGTTGTCGTCTCCCAGCACTTCGTCGAGCACGTAAAAGAGCTTCAGCTCGATCTTGCCCGCCGCCACCCTTTCCATCAGCTTGTCCACGAGGATGGGCTCGGCCCGGAACTTGTCGCGCCGGTGCACCAGGGTGACCTTGCGCGCGATGCCGGCCAGGTACAGCGCTTCTTCAACGGCGGTGTTGCCGCCGCCGATGACGCAGACATCCTGCTCGCGGTAAAAGAAACCATCGCAGGTGGCGCAGGCCGAGACGCCGCGGCCCTTGTATGCTTCTTCGGAGTCCAGCCCCAGGTACTTGGCCGATGCGCCGGTGGCGATGATGAGGCTGTCGCAGGTGTAGGTGCCGCTGTCGCCCGTCAGGGTGAACGGGCGCTGGCCCAGGTCCGCGGTGTGGATGTGGTCAAAAATGATTTCCGTGTCGAAGCGCTCGGCATGCGCCTGGAAGCGCTGCATCAGCTCCGGGCCCTGGACGCCGGTGGCGTCCGCTGGCCAGTTGTCCACATCGGTGGTGGTGGTGAGTTGGCCACCTGGCTCTATGCCGGTGATCAGGACCGGATTCAGGTTGGCGCGGGCGGCATAGACGGCGGCGGTGTAGCCGGCGGGCCCGGAGCCGAGGATGAGTACGCGGGCGTGCTTGTTCGCCATATTGGATGGACCTGTCTTGTGCGGCAGCGGCACCAGGGCCTGTGGTCATGTCCTGCGCCCGCGCTGGCCGGCAAAATCGCTTGGTCGTCGGTGCATGAACATGCCATGGACAAAAGCCATGGCAGTGCCTTGCGCCGGGTCCGGAGCCGCCTTGCAGCACCGCGGGACGCCATCAAATCAATTCACAGGTTCTGGCCGTGCAACAATTGAACGTTCCGCAGGCAGGTGGTAGGGTTGCATGTTGCTGCCGCGGGATGAAGCCCTCCATTCTATGGACATGCGACAAACGCGGTGATTCGGATGCCCGGATCGGCTGCTTCAGGATTTTTGCGGGTACATGGCTCAATCGATCAATACGCCCAACAGCGCCCGACCGGTCACGCCGGTCCGTTCCGGACTGCGCCGGCTGGGGCAGGAGCTGGGCCTGGTGGTGGGGCTGGCGCTGCTGGTCTTTGTCGTCCTTGCGCTGCTCAGCTACTCGCCGCAGGACGCCGCCTGGTCCACGTCGGGCAGCGGCCAGACCATCAGCAACTGGGGTGGCCAGCTGGGCGCGCTGATGGCCGATCTGCTGTACGTGATGCTGGGCTTCTCGGCCTGGTGGTGCGTGGCGGCGGCGGTGTACGCGTGGGTCCGCGCCGTACGCCGCTGGATGATGGCCAAGGGGCTGACGCATCCGCCGGCGCAGGTGGCGCGCGCGCTGCTGCCGCGCCGCTGGGCGTTCTGGCTGGGCCTGGTACTGGTGGTGGCATCGAGCACCGGGCTGGAGTGGAGCCGGCTGCATCGGTTTGACGCGGTGTTGCCGCAAAATGCCGGCGGCATCGTTGGGTTGCTGGGCGGCCCGCTGGCCGAGCACTGGCTGGGCTTCACCGGCTCGGCGTTGCTGGGCATCGTGGCGCTGGTGCTGGGCACGTCGTTGCTGTTTGACTTTTCCTGGGCCCGCTTTGCCGAGCGCGTGGGCGCCGTGTTGTCTGGCCTGTTTGCCCGGGTCCGGCGGCGCCGCGAGCAGGAGCAGGATGCGCAGCTGGGACGAGAGGCGGCACGGGAACGCGACGAGCAGCTGGCGCGCAGGCGCGAAGCGGCGCGGCGTGACCCGCAGGAGTCGGTGCTGATTGCCCGGCCCGTGACGCAGGTCAAGAAGAGCGAGCGCGTGGTCAAGGAAAAGCAGAAGCCGCTGTTCAACGAGATGCCGGACGACCGGCTGCCGCGCGTCGACCTGCTCGACCAGGCGCCGGCCGAGACGGAAAGCGTGGACGCCGAGACGCTGGAGATGACCAGCCGCCTCATCGAGAAAAAGCTGGGCGACTTTGGCGTCGAGGTGAAGGTGGTGGCGGCGGCACCCGGCCCGGTGGTCACGCGCTACGAGATCGAGCCGGCCACCGGCGTCAAGGGCGCGCAGATCGTCAACCTGACCAAGGACCTGGCGCGCTCGCTGAGCCTGGTGTCCATCCGCGTCATAGAGACTATCCCCGGCAAGCGCTACATGGCGCTGGAGCTGCCCAACGTCAAGCGGCAGATGATCTACCTGTCGGACATCCTGGGCTCGCAGGTGTACAACAGCTCGCGCTCGCTGCTGACCATGGGGCTGGGCAAGGACATCGTCGGCAAGCCGGTGGTGGCCAACCTGGCCCGGATGCCGCACCTGCTGGTGGCCGGGACCACCGGATCGGGCAAGTCGGTGGGAATCAACGCCATGATCCTCTCGTTCCTGTACAAGGCAGAGCCCAGGGACGTGCGGCTGCTGCTGATCGACCCCAAGATGCTGGAGATGTCGGTCTACGAGGGCATCCCGCACCTGCTGGCGCCGGTGGTCACCGACATGAAGCAGGCCGCGCATGGGCTGAACTGGTGCGTGGGCGAGATGGAGCGGCGCTACAAGCTCATGAGCAAGCTGGGCGTGCGCAACCTGGCCGGCTTCAACAGCAGGATCGCCGAAGCCGAGGCGCGGGGCGAGAAGATAGGCAACCCGTTCAGCCTCACGCCGGAGGAGCCGGAGCCGCTGGAGCACCTGCCGCAGATCGTCATCGTCATCGACGAGCTGGCCGACCTGATGATGGTGGTGGGCAAGAAGATTGAGGAGCTGATTGCCCGGCTGGCGCAAAAGGCGCGTGCTGCAGGCATCCACCTGATCCTGGCCACGCAGCGACCCAGCGTGGACGTCATCACGGGCCTCATCAAGGCCAACATCCCGGCGCGGATCTCTTTTCACGTGAGCAGCAAGGTGGACAGCCGCACCATCCTGGACCAGATGGGCGCCGAGGCGCTGCTGGGGCAGGGCGACATGCTGTACCTGGCCAATGGTTCCGGGCTGCCGGTGCGCGTGCACGGCGCGTTTGTCAGCGACGAGGAAGTGCTGCGCGTGGTTGACTACCTGAAGGAGCAGGGCGAGGCCGAGTACCTCGACGGCGTGCTGGAAGGCGGAGCCGCCGACGAGGGCGGCGAGCTGCTTGGCGGCGACGACGACGCCGAGCAGGACCCCATGTACGATCGTGCGGTGGCGGTGGTGCTGGAGAACAACAAGGCCAGCATCTCGCTGGTGCAGCGCCACTTGCGCATAGGCTACAACCGCGCGGCGCGGCTGGTCGAGGCGATGGAGATGGCCGGGCTGGTCTCGTCCATGTCGTCCAGCGGCAAGCGCGACGTGCTGGTGCCCGACCGCGTTGAATGACCTGGCACGTGGGCTCATCCAGCCTGCGCCGCTGGCGATCGCGTGGGCGAGCGGGCCAGGCCATGACTGAACCTTTGCCGTGGTGGCGGATCGGACGCTGAATGAATCTCCTGCGAACTTCCGTACTTGTGCTGGCCGGCATGATGCTGGCGCTGGCAGCCGTTCTTCCGGCCCGCGCCGACGGATTGCAGAGCCTGGACGCGTTCATCAGCCACACGCACTCCGGCGCGGCCGACTTCGTGCAGACGGTCACCTCGCCCGGTGCCAAGGGGCAGCCCGACCGGGTCAGAAAATCCAGCGGGCGGTTCATGTTCGAGCGCCCGGGGCGGTTCCGCTTTGACTACGTCAAGCCGTTTGAACAGGAGATCGTTGCCGATGGACAGACGCTGTGGCTGTACGACGTTGACCTGGAGCAGGTGACCCGGCGCCCGCAGGAGCAGGTGCTGGGCCAGACGCCGGCGGCGCTGGTGGCTGCCGCGGCGGACGTCAAGGCGCTGGATGCGGATTTCAAGCTGGCAGCGCAACCCGACGAGGACGGCCTGCAGTGGGTCGAGGCCACGCCCCGCCAGGCCGATGGCCAGCTGCAGGCCGTGCGCATGGGCTTTGACGGCGAGCGCCTGGCCGTGCTTGAGATCCTGGACAGCTTTGGCCAGCAGTCGGTGCTGCACTTCAGCAACTTCCAGGACAACCCCGACCTGCCGGACGATACCTTTGTGTTTGCTCCGCCCGCTGGCGTAGACGTCATTCAGCCCTGACTCGATGCCGGCGCGCTGACGGACGTGGCTGGCGCCCGCCCGGGAATTCCAGGCCATGGCAAACTCAGGGCTCATGCCAAGCTACACCTTCCTCAACGATGACATCGTCTGCATCGATACCGAGCAACTGCGGCCGGGACTGGCAGCCAGTTACCTGATCGGCAGCAACGGGCGTCATGCGTTTGTCGAGACGGGAACCAGCCTGTCCGTGCCGCTGCTGCTGGCGACGCTGGACGCGCTGGGCGTTGCGCGATCGGCGGTGGACTACGTCATGCCCACGCACGTGCACCTGGACCATGCCGGTGGCGCCGGTGCGCTGATGCAGGCGCTGCCGCAGGCCCGGCTCGTGATTCATCCACGCGGCGCCCGGCACATGATCGATCCGTCCCGGCTGATTGCGGGGGCAACGGCGGTCTATGGCGAAGACTTCATGCGCAAGACCTACGGCCGCATCGTTCCCGTGCCCGAGGAGCGGGTGCTGGTGGCCGAGGTGGAACCAGAGCGCGACTTTGCGCTGCAGCTGGGGCAGCGCAGACTGGAGCTCATCGACGTGCAGGGGCACGCCCGCCATCACTACGCGATCTGGGATGCGCAGAGCCGCGGCTGGTTTTCAGGCGACACCTTTGGCAGTTCCTACCGCGAACTGGACCAGGACGGCCGCGCGTACATCATGCCCACGACCACGCCGGTGCAATTTGACCCGCCGGCCTGGGAGCGCAGCCTGGGCCGCATGCTGGCGCGCGAGCCACGGCACGTCTACCTGACGCACTTCAGCCGCATTGACGACGTGGCGCTGCTGGGGCAGGAACTGCAGCAGGCGCTGGATGCGTATGTGCGCATGGCCCGCGGCGTGGCCGCCGGGCCGGACCGGCAGGAACTGCTGGCGGCGCGGCTCATGGCGTTTCACCTGGACCAGCTGCAGGCGCGCGGCCACCGCCTGTCGGTGGCGCGCCTGCGCGAGTTCATCACGCCGGATGTGCAGATCAATGCACAGGGGCTGGCGTTCTGGCTGGAGCACGCGGCCTGAGGCGGCGCGTGGACGGCTTCAGGCAGCGGTGCCATAAGTGCACTTCCAGCAGGCCGTGAGTTGCTGCAGCAGCTCGGGCACGGTCCGCCCGCGCGCCTCGATGCGCAAGCCCAGGTGGTGCGCGGTCCGCGCCAGCGCCTGCACCGGGTCGCCCAAGTCCACTTCCGTGGCGCCGTTTTGCTTGCTGAGCTTCTCCCCGTTGACGGCCCGCACCAGCGGCGTGTGCAGGTAGCGCGGCGTGGGCAGGCCCAGCGCCCGTTGCAGCAGGATCTGGCGCGCCGTGTTGTCGGCCAGGTCGGCGCCCCGGACGATGTCGGTCACGCGCTGCGCGCTATCGTCAACAACCACCGCAAGCTGGTAGGCCCAGAGCCCATCTGCGCGCCTGAGGACGAAATCGCCCACCTGCGTTGCCACGTCCTGCTGCTGCCAGCCCAGGCGGCGATCCTGCCAGCGCAGCAGCTGCGGTTGGCCCGTATGCAGGCGCCACGCGCACGCCTTGCGGCCGGCCGGCCCGCCGTGCTCGGGACGGCAGGTCCCGGGGTAGGGCAGGGGCTGGCCCCGGCGCGGCGCGTGGCCGCGTGCGGCTGCGGCCCGCGCAATGTCCCGCCGCGAGCAGGCACAGGGATACGCGCGTTGCTGGCAAACCAGCTGGGCCAGCGCCTCTTCATAGCGGCGCGTGCGGCGTGTCTGCCAGGTGACCGGCGCATCTGGCAGCAGCCGGCATTGCGCGAGCTGCCACAGGATGTGGCGATCCATGCCGGGGATGCAGCGCTGCGTGTCCACGTCCTCGATGCGAAGCAGCCAGCGGCCGCCGTGCGCACGCGCGTCCAGCCAGCTTGCCAGCGCGGTGGCCAGCGATCCGGCGTGCAGCGGTCCGGTGGGTGAGGGGGCAAAGCGGCCTGTGTACACGGCGTTGTGCATTTTTGCACGTGGCCGTCCGCCGGGTCAGCCTGTCGGGGGGTCGTCTCGGTACGATTCCGACCGGGGGAGGCCGGAACGTGCGATGAAGCGTGCCAGGTTGTGCGCCCTGCGCTGCAGCTTGTCCCAGTCCAGGCTGGGGTTCTGGTCGGTCAGGATGAGCAGGATCAGCTGGTTGCCGCAGGGCAGCAATGTCATGCGGCCATCCTCGTGGATCATGATGCCGGCCACCAGCGGCCCCATGCCGCGGAAGGTCCTGCCGCGGCCCCGGTACAGTTCCCAGTGCTCGGCAGCCGCATGCGCCATCTCGGCCAGCTCGGGAGCGTCGCCTGCGCGGTGCCAGATGGTACCGGTCGTGGTCTTCACCAGCGCGCAGGCGCGGATGCCCGGCGTCTGCGTCATGATCTCCAGGACGCCACGTAATGTCTTGTCGTTCATGTCGTGCCAGGCTCCTCTGCGTGCGGGCTGAAAAACGATGGGGCCGACACAGTTTTTGAAACGTATGTAACGTATGAGTTACAGTCTACGGGATTTCCCACGATCTGTCCGTCATACGCATCTTTTTTCCGGAGCTTCTGTCGCTCCGCTGCCTGAGTGCAAGCGCGCCGCGTTGGCAGAAGCTGGCGTCGCACACGACGGCAGGCGCCCTGGCGGCGGCAGCTCGCGGGCGGACTGCTGCGGTTTTGGCGCATGAAACCGGGATAGCTGGCCAGCCGGTTCCCGACCAGGAAGGGGCAGCGGTTTCGCAGACGCAGCTTGTGGGCAGGGCGTGTGTTCGGCTGCCACGCCCGATTGGGGGGTCCGATCGGGGGGCTCACCCCGGCGCGACCCGGCCGTGGCGGTGCCAGGTGCTGACGCTTGTGGTGTCGGCGGGGGTTCCGCGCGGTGTGCCGGGCAGGACCGCGCCGCGCGCCGGGGCGGACCGTCGTCAGACCAGCAGTGCGTTGACGCGGCGCACGTAGCTGGCGGGATCGTCGGGCAGGCCGCCTTCGGCCAGCAGCGCCTGGTCAAAGAGGATGTGCGCCAGGTCGTCAAAGTGCGGACTGTCCTCGAGCTTCTGGACCAATGGATGCCCGGCGTTGATTTCCAGGACCGGCTTGACGTTGGGCACGTCCTGGCCGGCCTGGCGCATGATGCGGGCAAACTGCAGGCTCATCCCGGAATCCTTGACGACCAGGCAAGCGGGTGAATCGACCAGGCGCGTGGTCACGCGCACGTCTTCCACGCTGTCGGCCAGCGTCTGCTTCAGCCGGTCCAGCAGCGGCTTGATGTGCTCTGCCGCTTCTTCGGCCGCCTTTTTTTCGGTCTCGTCCTCCAGCTCGCCCAGGTCGACGGCGCCCTTGGCAACGGACTGCAGCGGGGTGCCGTCAAACTCGTTCAGGTACGACATGGCCCATTCGTCGATGCGGTCGGTCATGAGCAGGACTTCGATGCCCTTTTTCCGGAAAATCTCCAGCTGCGGGCTGTTCCGCGCGGCAGCAGGCGTGTCGGCGGTGACGTAGTAAATGGCCTTTTGCCCGTCCTTCATGCGCGCCTTGTAGTCGGCCAGCGAGACCGTGGGCAGGTCGCTCTCGGTGGATGCGTAGCGCAGCAGCCTGGCGATACGCTCCCGGTTGCCGAGATCCTCGGCCAGGCCCTCCTTGAGCACCGCGCCGAATTCGCGCCAGAAAATCGCGTACTTGGACTCTTCTGCTTTGCTGGAGGGGGAATCTTCGGCAGCGTCAGCGGCTGCTTCTCCGGCATCGCCCGGGGTTTGCCCGGGCTGAGCGGCCGCATCGCCTTCATGGGCCAGTTGCTCCAGCAGCGCCAGGATGCGGCGCGTGTTGCCGTCGCGGATGGACTTGACGTCGCGGCTGTGCTGCAGCAGCTCGCGGCTGATGTTCAGCGGCAGGTCGGCCGAGTCGACCACGCCCTTGACGAAGCGCAGGTAGCGCGGCACGATCTGCTCGGCGTCGTCCATGATGAAGACGCGCTGCACGTAGAGCTTGACGCCGGTGGTCTGCTCCCGGTCCCAGATGTCCATGGGTGCCCGCGCGGGCAGGTACAGCAGCTGGGTGTACTGTGCGGTCCCCTCGACCCGGTTGTGCGTCCAGGCCAGCGGTGCCTCAAAGTCGTGCGCGATCTGTTTGTAGAACGCGATGTACTGCTCGTCGCTGATTTCGCTCCTGGCACGCGTCCACAGCGCGCTGGCCTGGTTGATGGTTTCCCACTCGCCGGTCTTGACCATCTGGCCGGGCTGGCCCTCTTCCTTGCCTTCTTCCCACTTCTCGCCTTCCATCTGAATGGGCAGGCTGATGTGGTCCGAGTACTTGCTGACCAGCTCGCGCAGGCGCCAGCCATCGGCAAACTCATGCGCGTCCTCGCGCAGGTGCAGGGTGACGCGGGTGCCGCGCTCGGCGCGGGTGATGGCCTCCACCTCGAAGTTGCCGCTGCCCTCGCTGCTCCAGCGCACGCCCTGCTCGGGCGGCAGGCCGGCGCGGCGCGACTCGACGACGATGCGGTCGGCAACGATGAAGCCGGAGTAAAAGCCCACGCCAAACTGGCCAATGAGCTGCGCATCGGTCTTCTGGTCGCCGGTGAGCTGGTCCACGAATGCCCGGGTGCCGCTCTTGGCGATGGTGCCCAGGTTGCTCGTGGCTTCCTCCGCGCTCATGCCGATGCCGGTGTCGGTCACGGTGACGGTGTGCGCGTCCTTGTCAAAGGTCAGGCGCACGCGCAGCTCGGGCTGGTCACCGTACAACGTCTCGTCGGCCAGCGCTTCAAAGCGCAGCTTGTCGCAGGCGTCTGACGCGTTGGAGATCAGCTCGCGCAGGAAGATTTCCGGATTGGAATACAGCGAATGCGTGACCAGGTGCAGCAACTGGGCCACTTCGGCCTGGAAGGTATGGGTCTGCTTGCTCATGTTTTTGAAGTTTGCAAATTGCCGATAAGCGAACGCCCGCGTCCGCGGCGCACGACGGATCAGATAGGGGCCCGGCAGCCTGATTTCAAGCGGGCTCCGGATGACGGATGAACGTTGGGCGTTGGGCGTTGGGCGTTGGGCGTTTGGGATGGCGCATGACGGATGACTGGATGACCTCGCTGGCGCATTGATGAGGCGGCT
Organism: Ottowia sp.; assembly: GCA_023228705.1. Classification (GTDB taxonomy): domain Bacteria; phylum Pseudomonadota; class Gammaproteobacteria; order Burkholderiales; family Burkholderiaceae_C; genus Ottowia. The sequence goes on from JALOAS010000019.1 coordinate 11,313, forward strand.
GCGCCGCCATGATGGGGGGTTGAGCGTGGCGCGATATGCGCTTTCGCCGCACGCCGCACGCTGGACGCTGGACGCTGGACGGCCATAAGCGGGCTTGGGGCGCGCGGGCCGACGGCGGTCAGAAGTGTTCATGTTCGCCCAGGTAGCGCCATTGGCCCAGCGGCAGCCGGCCCAGTCGCACGCGGCCGATGCGCACGCGCTTGAGGCCGGTCACGGTCAGGCCCACCTGCTCGCACATGCGGCGGATCTGGCGCTTCTTGCCCTCGTGCAGAACGAATTGCAGCTGCTCGGGGTTTTGCCATTGCACCTGCGCCGGTTTCAGCGGCTGCCCGTCCAGCTTCAGTCCATGGCGCAGCAGCGCGAGCCTGTCTAGCGGGAACGCCGTCTGCACGTTGGTGGCCACGTCACCCCACTGCACGCGGACCAGGTACTCCTTGTCCACGTCGGAGTCGGCGCCGATGAGCTGGCGCGCGACGCGGCCGTCCTGCGTCAGCACCAGCAGTCCGGTGGAATCGATGTCCAGGCGCCCGGCCGGCGCCAGCCCCGAGAGCCGCTGCGTTGCAAAGCGGCGGCGGCTGCAGTCGTCGCGCCAGTGGTTGCGCGGCTGCACCAGGACAACGGCCGGCTGGTGGCCATCCTCGGCCTGCCCGCTGACGTAACCCACGGGCTTGTTGATCAGGATGGTGACGCGCTGCTGCTGCCGCTGGCGCGCCTGCCGGTCCACCCGGATCTCGTCCTGCAGCCGGACCTTCTGGCCCATGGTGGCCGGCACGCCGTTGACGGTGACCCAGCCCTGCTCCACCCACGCGTCGGCTTCGCGGCGCGAGCACAGCCCCAAATCGGCCATGCGCTTGTTGATGCGGACGGTATCTGGGGGCGGGGATTGGGGCATGGGTTTCAGCAGCGCAGCAGCGCATACGCGGGCGCATTGGCCAGCGTGTATTGCGGCTCAGCCGGTGATCTGGATCGTTACATTGTCGATCAGCCGGGGCGAGCCCAGCCAGGCCGCCGCCGCAACGACCAGGCTGCGGTCGGCATCGCTGGCCGGTGCCAGCGTTTCGGCGCTGGCAACGGAGACGTAGTCGACCTTGAAACCCGCGTCTGCAAGCGTGGCGGCCATCTCCTGCTCCAGCGCGCGGTAGTCGCGCATGCCTTGCGCAATGGCGTCGCGCGCCCGCAGCAGGTGCTGGTACAGCAGCGGCGCCTGCCGGCGCTGCCCGGGTTGCAGGAAGCTGTTGCGCGAGCTCAGCGCCAGGCCATCGGCTTCGCGCACGGTGGGCATGCCGACGATGCGGATGGGCAGCAAAAGCTCCTGCGTCATGCGGCGCACGATGGTCAGTTGCTGAAAGTCCTTTTCGCCAAAGACCGCCACGTCGGGCGTGGTCACGTGGAACAGCTTGCTGACCACGGTGGTCACGCCCCGGAAGTGTTGCGGGCGGCTGCGCCCGCACAAATGGTCGGGCAGCTCGTGCACGTCGACCCAGGTCAGGTTGCTGGCAAACGGGTACATTTGCCCGGCCTCGGGCGCAAACAGCAGGTCAACGCCTGCGGCGCGCAGCTGGTCCGCGTCGCGCGCCAGCGTGCGCGGGTAGCTGTCCAGGTCCTCTCCCGGGCCGAACTGGGTGGGGTTGACAAAAATCGATACCACGATGCGGTCCGCCTGGCGCCGCGCTTCGTGCACCAGCGACAGGTGGCCGGCGTGCAGGTTGCCCATGGTCGGCACCAGCGCAATGGTTTGGCCAGCGCTGCGCCAAACGGCCAGCTGCTGGCGCGCGGCCGCGATCGTGTGTACCGTATGCACAGTGTGACGGCGTTCAGAAGCAGTGCTCGGCGGCCGGAAATTGGCCGTCCTGGACCGCCGTGTCGAAGGCGCGCAAGGCGGCACCGATGTCGCCGCCGGCATCGGCCATGAAGTCCTTGACAAAGCGGGCCGGGCGCGGGTTGAGCCCGAGCATGTCGTGCATGACCAGTACCTGGCCGTCGCATTCGGGGCCGGCGCCGATGCCGATCACCGGAGCCGCCACGGCGGCCGTCACGGCAGCGCCCAATTGCCGCGGCACACACTCCAGCACCATCAGCGCCGCACCGGCCTGGTCCAGGGCGCGCGCGGTCTCCAGCAATTCGCGCGCTCCCGCCTCATCCTTGCCCTGCACGCGGTAGCCGCCCAAGGCGTTGACCGATTGCGGGGTCAGCCCCAGGTGTACGCAGGTCGGGATGCCGTTTCTCTTCAGGGCGATCACCGCCTCGGCAAGCCAGGCACCGCCTTCCAGCTTGACGACGTGGGCGCCGGCTTGCATGAGCGCCGTGGCCGCGTCCAGGCTGCGCTGCAGCGTTGCTGCGCCCATGAACGGGACATCGGCCAGGATGAGGCTGCCCTGGTTGCCGCGGGCAACGCATTCGGTGTGGTAGACCATGTGCTGCAGCGACACCGGAACCGTGCTGGCCTGGCCCTGGATCACGTTGCCCAGCGAGTCGCCGACCAGCATGGCCGGGATGCCGGCGGCGCTGATCAGCCCGGAAAACGTTGCGTCATAAGCCGTCAACACGGAAAATTTGTGGCCCGACGCCTTGTACTCTTGCAAGCTGCGAATGGTGATTGCCACGGAGCCCTCCTTGTGCATATGGCGGCAAGCCAGCCGTTTCGGCTGTTCGTGCCGCCCACGCCGTTGCGATGCTGGCGCGGTCGGTGCGGTCTATACGCCCCAGACCACGTCCTTGCCGGCGGCGCTGCTGCGCTCCAGCAGGGTGATGAACGGCGTCGCGCGTTGCCGCAGCGTGACGGCGTCGCTGGGCGAGGCGCCTTCGGGCTCGTCGTCCTGCTCCGGATTGGCAGAAACTGCCAGCCCTTCGCCCATGGCTTCGCGGCGGTTGATTTCCGTTTGCAGCGCCCGGATGGCCGCCGGCGCCTGCTCGACCGTGATGATGCCTTTTTTGCCCGGCTCCTTGCCTATGATTTTCAGCAACTCTTCAGCCGGGAGTTGCAGCATGACCACGTCGGCCGCAGCTTGTGACTTGAATTTGTAGAGCATGGGAATCTCCGGTTGACTGCAAGGCATGCTTGATGCGGTATTGTGCCCTGTTGACCTGACGATGCGGCGCCGCGGCCTGACCCGCCGCAGGGTGGCATCGAAACAGTAGGTATCATGCCAGATGGTCTGAAAAGCCCGGTGTAGTGGCACCCACCGAAACGGTGAGGGCAGGACCGGATTTTGCCGCTTGCGTTTTCCATGGCCTTTTACAGGAATTGCCGATGTCCCAGAAGCGTGTCCCCTTTGACCCCACCGACCCCCTTGCGCTGCACGCGCAGCTCAGCGACGACGAGCGCGCGGTGCACGACGCCGCCCGCGCGTACTGCCAGGACAAGCTGGCCCCGCGCGTGCTCGAGGCCTTTCGCAATGAGCAGACCGACCCGGCCATCTTCCGCGAGATGGGCGCACTCGGCCTGCTCGGGGCCACCATCCCCGAGGAATACGGCGGCGCCGGCATGGGCTACGTCAGCTACGGCCTCATTGCCCGCGAAGTCGAGCGCGTGGACTCCGGCTACCGCTCCATGATGAGCGTGCAGTCCTCGCTGGTCATGCTGCCCATCCATGAATTTGGCAACGAGGCCACGCGGCAGAAATACCTGCCCAGGCTTGCCACCGGTGAATCGATAGGCTGCTTTGGCCTGACCGAGCCGGACCACGGCTCGGACCCCGGCGGCATGACCACCCGTGCCAGGAAGGTCGACGGCGGCTATGCATTGAGCGGCAGCAAGACGTGGATCAGCAACAGCCCCTTTGCCGACGTCTTTGTCGTCTGGGCCAAGGACGAGGAAGACGCGATCCGCGGTTTCGTGCTGGAAAAGGGCTGGCAGGGCCTCACCGCACCCACCATCCACGGCAAGGTGGGCCTGCGCGCCAGCATCACCGGCGAGGTGGTCATGGACAACGTCTTTTGCCCCGAGGAGAATGCCTTCCCGGATATCCGCGGCCTCAAGGGTCCCTTCACCTGCCTGAACTCGGCCCGCTACGGCATCGCCTGGGGCGCCATGGGCGCGGCCGAGGACTGCTACCAGCGTGCGCGCCAGTACGTGCTCGAGCGCCGGCAGTTTGGCCGCCCGCTGGCAGCCAACCAGCTCATCCAGAAGAAGCTGGCGGACATGGCCACGGAAATCAGCCTGGGCCTGCAGGCCTGCCTGCGCGTGGGCCGGCTCAAGGAGATGGACGCGGCGCCGGTGGCGCTGACCTCCATCATCAAGCGCAACAACTGCGGCAAGGCGCTGGACGTTGCGCGCAACGCGCGCGACATGATGGGCGGCAACGGCATCTCCGATGAGTATGGCGTGGCGCGCCACCTGGTGAACCTGGAGGTGGTCAACACCTACGAGGGCACGCATGACATCCATGCGCTCATCCTGGGACGGGCCATTACGGGGATTGCGGCGTTTTGAGGGCGGGCTGCGTGGCGGCCACGCGTGCCAGGGCCTGGCCGGGGCCTTGCGCTTGAAATCGGCAAGATCCGCCGCCTGCCGGCGCTCCTGTTTTCATTGATCGACTCCTGGGCCAGGTCTCATGTCACCAGCCGAATTTGGCGCCCTGTTCCTGCTCTTTGCCGCGGCCACGTTCACGCCCGGTCCCAACACGACGCTGGCCACGGCGCTGGCGGCCAACCGCGGCTTGCGCGGTTCGCTGCACTTTGTCTGTGCCGTGCCGGTAGGCTGGGTCGTATTGCTGCTGCTCTGCGGCGTGGGGCTGGGCACCCTGGTGGTTGCCGTGCCGCTGCTGTACTGGGGCATCCTGCTGGTTGGCGTGCTCTACATGCTTTGGCTGGCGGCCAGGCTGGCACGCAGCGGCCGTCTCGCGGAGGCGGACAGCGCCCAGCTGGACGTGAGCTTTTTCGAAGGCGTCTGGCTGCAATTCCTCAACGTCAAGGTCTGGTTCCTGGTGCTCGCGGTGGTGGCCGGCTGGGTTGCCGGCCAGCCGGACTGGCCCGTGCGGCTCGGCTGGACGCTGGCCCTGATGGTGGTCTTTGGCTTTTCCAGCAACTTCACGTATGCGCTGGCCGGTTCGCTGCTGCGCAGCTGGCTGGCGCAGGGGCAGCGCCTGCTCTGGTTCAACCGGTTGATGGCGCTGGCGCTGGTGCTGACCGCGCTGTGGATGCTGGGGTCGGCAACGCAGGCGGGGCCGCGCGACGCATCCGTGGCCACGCAGGCAGCGCCCGCGCGCTGACAGCGGCGCCGGCCGGCCAGCGCCCGCCGTTCTTGCGGCCGCGTGACCGGCGCGGATGTCCAACCGCTGCTGTCGCATGGTTGACGCGCCAGGCTGCGGCCTGCGGCGACAATGGTGGTCATGGGTACGCTGTATCTGGTTCGGCACGGCCAGGCGAGCTTTGGCACCGATGACTACGACGAACTGAGCGAACTGGGGCACAGGCAGGCACGGCGGCTGGGGACTTACTGGCGGCAGCGTTTTGGCGACGCCCTGTCGTTTGACGCCGTCCTGACCGGCACCTTGCGCCGGCAACTGCAGACCTGGCAGGGCATCGCCGAGGGAGCCGGCTTGCCAAACGTGCCCCAGGTCTCCTGGCCCGGGCTCAACGAGTACGATGGCGATGCGGTCATTGCCGCGGTGTGCCAGGAGCCGCTGCCGCCGCCCGATACGGCCGAAGGCTACAAGGCGCATTTCCGGGCGCTTCGCCGCGGCCTGGAGGCGTGGATGGCCGGCGACGTCGCGCCGGCCGGCATGCCGACGCACGCGCAATTCGCCCGCGACGTGGTGGCGGCGCTGGACCACGTGCGGCAACGCTACCGCGGCAACGTGCTGCTGGTCTCAAGCGGGGGGCCGATCACGACGGCGGTGGGGCACGTGCTTCAGACGCCGCCTGCGGTGACCATTGCGCTGAACCTGCGCTACCGCAACACCGCAGTCACTGAAATGGCGTTCAATTCCAGACGCCACAGCCTGGTTGCCTACAATGCGTTGCCGCACCTGGCGGGCGCCGGCTTTGAGGGCTGGGTGACGTATGCCTGACCCATGCCGGCCCGGCGTTGCGCTCGCTGCCAACGTGATACGCTCGAGCCGCTATGCAAGCGGGGCGGGGCCTTGAAGTGCCTGGCGCGCCGCAGGCTGTGGAACCGGTGGACAGGAATGCATGGGAACCATTTATCTGGTGCGTCACGGGCAGGCCAGCTTTGGCAGCGCCAACTACGATGAGCTCAGCGAGCTCGGCTGGCAGCAGGCTCGGCGCCTGGGCGCCTACTGGCGGCAGTGCAGCGGTCTGCGGCAAGCTGGCTGCAAGCCGCATTTTGAAGCGGTCTACACCGGCACGCTGACGCGGCAGGTGCAGACGTGGGCAGGCATTGCGGAAGGTGCGCAGGTGCCGGTGGAGCCTGTCGTGCGGCGGCGCGCGCTCAATGAATACAACGTGCCTGCCATCATCCATGCCGCGCACCCGGAGCCGCTGGAAAAGTCGCGCGAGCCGGCCGCGTACTTCAGGCGCCTGCAGGCGCTGAGATCGGGCCTGGTGGGCTGGATGCAGGGCAACCTGGCGCCGCAGGGGCTGCCGTCGTACGCGCAGTTCCGGTACGGAGTCATGGCGGTGCTCGATGAAGTGCGGACGCGCCATCGCGGCGACGTGCTCGTGGTCACCAGTGCCGGTCCCATAGCCGCCGTGCTGTCCCACCTGATGCGCACGCCACCTGCGGCAACGGCCGAGCTCAATATTGCCTACAGGAACGCGGCGCTGACCGAGCTGGCGTTCAGCCGCAGCGGATACGCCCTGATGGCGTTCAACGCGCTGCCGCACCTGCAGTCGACCCGGCACCGGCGCTGGATCAGCTGGATCTGAGCGGCGCGATTTCGATTCCGCGCCGTCGTGCTTACGCGCTGTCGGCTCCGGAGCGGGTGGCCGGGCGGACCGTATCGGGCGGCAGCCGGTCGATTTCCTGCAGCAGGTCGGCCAGCGCCTGTCCTGCCGCCTGCAGCAGTGCCTGACCGTCCGCGGCGCGCGCGGCCGCTGCATTGCCCGCGGCACCCGCCGGATTCAGATCCTGCGCTGCCCACGAGAGGCGGGCGCTCCTGCCGTTGCCCAGGATGGCAAAGTCGCGTGCCCGGACTTGTGACGTGGATGAAAAATCGCGCGCGGCCTGCACGCGCACCTGCTCGGGCCTGATCGCCAGCATGAGTGCGGTTTCCACCTGGCCCGCATGCACGCCAAAGCGTCTTTCGGCAGGCGGAAAGCGGTCCATGAGGTCGTTGCCCGCGGCGTCCAGCAACGGCAGGTCAAACCAGTTGACGCGATAGACCAGCATCCCCAGGCGCATGCGCAAATCGCGCGCCACCGGGTCCATGAGCCCGACGTTGCCGCCGTGCGTGTTGAACAGCACCAGCTTGCGGATGCCGCTGGCATGCACGCATTCGGCAATCTCGGTCCATAGGCGCAGCACGGTATCGGCGCCCAGGCTGAGCGTGCCGGCAAAGCCCAGGTGCTCGGGGCTGAACCCCACCTGCTGCACCGGCAGGAACCACGCCGGGAAGCCCCGGGGCAAGCGCGCGGCGGCGGCGCGGGTCATGGCGCTGGCAAGATCGGAGTCAACCGAGAGCGGCAGGTGCGGCCCGTGCTGCTCGGTGGCGGCCAGCGGCAGTACGGCCATGCTGCGCTGCCGGTCCAGCGCGGCAAAGTCCGCGCTGGAGAGGTCCGCCCACAGATGCGACGCGGCCGCCGGGGATGGCGCTGCGTCAACCATGCGCTCAGGCATACATCCAGCGCCGCGAGCGCGGCAGCGTGTCGCTGTGCTGGCCGGCACGGTGCGCCAGCACCTGGAACACGGATACCTCGTCGTTTTCAAATGCCCACTGGCAGCCCACCAGGTACATGCGCCAGATGCGCCAGGTCTTGTCCGCGACCATGGTCCTGAGCTTCTCGCTCTTGGCTTCAAACGTGTCGCTCCAGCACCGCAGCGTCTGCGCGTAATGCCGGCGCAGGCTTTCGGCATCGATGGGCTCCAGCCCGCTGCGTTGCATGGCATGCAGGATCTTGCTGATGTGCGGCAACTCGCCGTCAGGGAAGACGTAGCGGTCGATGAAGTCGCCGCCGCCGTGTGTCGCGCCCTCATGGTCGGGCGCGCAGGTGGTGATGTTGTGGTTGAGCACCCAGCCGTCCGGCGCGAGACGGTCGCGGATGATCCGGAAGTACTGCTCCAGGTTGGCCAGCCCCACGTGTTCGCACATGCCTATGCTGGTGACGCGGTCAAAGGTGTCGGTGACGTCGCGGTAGTCCTGGAGCCGGATTTCCACCTGGTCCTGCAGTCCCGCCTCGCGCACGCGCTCGGTTGCCAGATCGTACTGGTTTTGCGACAGCGTGATGCCAACGCAACGCGCGCCAAATTTCTGCGCGGCACGCAGCACCAGCGCGCCCCAGCCGCAGCCTATGTCCAGGAGGCGCTGGCCGGGCTGCAGCCGTGCCTTGGTCAGGATGTGGTCCAGCTTCTTGGTCTGCGCCTGCGCCAGTGTCTCGTCGCCGTTCTCGAAATAGGCGCAGGAGTACAGCATGGCCGGGTCCAGCCACTCGGCGTAAAATGCATTGGATACATCGTAGTGGTACTGGATGTCGGCCTTGTCCTGGCCCTTGCTGTGCGCGGCGCTGTCGATTACCTTCTTGGTCACGCGCCCGATCAGGCCCGGCTTGACCAGCCCGGAATCGTCTACCTGCGACAGCTGGTATGCCGTGGCAAGGATGTCCTGCACCGACCCCTGCACGTCCAGGTTCCCTTCGACGTACGCGGTGCCCAGGCTGTCCAGCGAGGGCGCCGCCAGCGCTGCCGCGCCCTTGGCATTCTGCACGTCGACGATGACGCTGGGCGTGTCAAAACGGCCGAGCTTGACGCCGTCGTTGCCCTTCCAGCGCACCAGTACCGGCAGTTCAATTTGGTTGCGCAAGCGTTCAACCAGCTGGTCGATGCTTGCCTTGATCGGAGAAGAAGTTGCTACCGACATCAGGTCCATGCTCCCTTGTTGTCGCTCAATCCAGACTTCGGGATGTACCGTGCCCTGCACTGGTACGACAAATGCCTGACACTATCTTAAATCAAACGGCTCGCAGGACAGGCTGCTCGCAGTGCCGGCGCGACCGGTGCCTGCCTGCGCCACGACGGGCAGGGAACCCCGGGGCGGCTTTTTGGTCTGAATGACGTTTTCTTCAATGCGAATGCGGATGCAATTGACTCGGCTGACCCGGCTTTTCTGGTTCATGGTTCTTTTCCTGGCGGCCGGCTGGGGCGGGCCGGTGCTGGCGCAGGTTCCGACCGGCGCGTCTGCAACCGTTCGCAGCGACCAGGTGAGCGCGCGGCTGCTCGCGCACGCGCCCGATGGCGTGCCGACGGGCGACGCTGCCGCTGGCGGCGGTGCTGCCCGGATCTGGCTGGGCCTGCAGCTGGAGCATGCGCCGCAGTGGCACACGTACTGGAAGAACACCGGCGACTCGGGGCTGCCGACCGAGCTGGACTGGGAACTGCCCGACGGCGTGCAGGTGGGCGAAGTCCAGTGGCCGGTGCCGCAAAAGTTGCGCGTTGGCGACCTGGCCAACTATGGCTACGAAGACACCGTGCTGTTGCCGGTGCCGCTGATCGTGACGCCGCAGTACAAGCCGCCGCTGCTGGCCGACAGCATGGAAATCGGGCTGCACGCGAGCTGGCTGGTCTGCAGGCAGGAATGCATTCCGCAGGATGGCCAGTTCAGGCTCAAGCTGCCGCTGCGCGGCTCCACCGCGCTCTACGGCAGCGAGTTCGAGGCGGCATTTGCGGCGCAGCCGACCCAGGTTGACGGGGAGCAGCATGTCACGGTCCGGGACGACGGCAAGCGCGTGACCATTCGCGTATCCGGGCTGCCGCAAGCGCTGCAGGGCCGCACGCTGGAGCTGTTCCCGGAAACACCGGAGGTCCTGGTTGCCGCTGCCGTCCAGGCAGAAGAGCCCGCTGCCCACACCTGGACGCAACGCTGGGAAGGCGGTGCATGGGTCGCAGACTACCCGGTTTCACCGTACCGGGCCGAAAGCCCGGAGCACCTGCCGCTGGTGCTGGCGGCGGGCCGCAGCGGCTGGCGCGTGGACGCGGCCGTCAGCGGCGGCTGGCCAGCCGTGGAAGAAGCAACTGCTGCGCTGGTTGCGCCTGGCTCGCCAGCGCCGGCCGCGCCGCTGGTTGCGTCGCCGCGCGCGGGCAGCGCAGCGGGCCTGCAAGGGGTGCCAGCGGCCGTGTTTGCATGGGCGCTGCTGGGCGCGCTGATCGGCGGTCTCATCCTCAATCTCATGCCCTGCGTCTTCCCCATCCTGGCGATCAAGGTGCTGGGGTTCGCGCAGCAGGGTCGCAACCGCGCAGCGCACCGGGCGGATGGGCTGGCGTACACCGCCGGCGTCGTGGTCTCCTTTCTTGCGCTGGGCGGGCTGATGCTGCTGCTGCGTGCAGCGGGCCACCAGCTGGGCTGGGGCTTTCAGCTGCAATCACCCGCCGTGGTTGCGCTGCTGGCGGTCCTGTTTGTCGTCATCGGGCTGAACCTGTCCGGCGTTTTTGCCTTTGGCACCTTTGTCCCAAGCCGCATGGCCACGTACCAGGCACGGCAGCCGCTGCTCAACGCCGGCTTGACCGGCGTGCTTGCGGTGGCTGTGGCCTCGCCGTGCACGGCGCCGTTCATGGGCGCGGCGCTGGGTCTGGCCATTGCCCTGCCGGCGTGGCAGGCGCTGGCCATCTTTGCCGCCATCGGACTGGGCATGGCGCTGCCGTACCTGGCGGCAAGCTGGGTGCCCGCCGTGGCGCGCGCGCTGCCGCGCCCCGGGAGCTGGATGGACACGTTCAAGAAGTTCATGGCGTTTCCCATGTTCGGCACCGCCGTCTGGCTGCTCTGGGTGCTGGGCCAGCAAACCGGCATTGATGGCGCGGCGGCCTTGCTGGCCTTGCTGGTCACGCTGGCCCTTGTCCTGTGGGCGCTGGGCCAGGCGGGGCGGGCGCGCTGGATCACGCTGGTTCCGGCGCTTGCCCTGGCCGCGTTCCTGGTCCCGGGGCTGGCGCCGCACGTGGTTGCGCCCATGCCGGCGCTGGCAACGGCCGGGTCGGCGCCGGCCGACGGGCGCTGGCAGCCCTGGTCTGCCGAGCGCATGGACGCGCTGCTGGCGCAGGGACAGCCCGTTTTTGTCGACTTTACGGCGGCCTGGTGCGTCACCTGCCAGTACAACAAGAAAAACACGCTCAGCAAGCCGGAGGTGCTTGCGGCGCTGGACGCCGCCAACGTGCAGACCTTGCGCGCGGACTGGACGCGCCGTGATCCGGCCATAGGCGACGCCATCCAGGCACTGGGCCGCAGCGGCGTGCCGGTCTATCTCTTGCAGGCGCCCGGGCAGCCGCCGGTTGTCCTGGCCGAGCTGCTCACCGTGGAAGAGGTCACCCACGCCCTGGCGCAACTGCCGTCCTGACGCCCGGCCCGACTGCAACCGGATGCGGCCAGCGACGCCAGCGTCACCCTCCTGACACGGCCAGGACCGAGCGCAGCCGCGGCTCAGCGACTGGCGCGCAGGCGCCGCTGCTGCAGGCGCACGGCGCGTGCCTGCGCAAACTGCCTGTCGTTGAGCACGGATCGTGCCTGTTCCATGAAGCGCTGATGGTAGCGTTCGGTGGCACGGATCAGCTCGTGCTTGCTGGTGGCCAGGTGCTGCTTGCTTTTTTGCAGCAGCAGCGCGGGCTTGGCGGCCAGGTCGGCAGCGATGTCGCGGCCGGTGGCCAGGGCTTGCCCCGGCTCGCACAGGCCGTTGAGAAACGCCGCGTCATGGAGGGCCTGCGCCGTGAGCGGCGTTTGCAGCAGCGCCGCCTTGAGGGTTTCAGAAGGCCCCAGGTCCTGCGCCAGGAAACGCAGGCCCGTGTGCATGGCCGGAATGTCGAAGTCTGCTTCCGGCAGCATGAACAGCGTGTTGCGTTCCGCATACCGCAGGTCGCAGGCCGCCGCCAGGATGATCCCCATGGCGCCCAGGCAGGCGCCGTGGATGGCGCCCACCACGATGGCCTTCATGCTCGCCATGCGCTCGACAAACTGGTTTGCAAGGTCCACCGTGGCGCGAAGCTGCGCCTGCGTGCCGCTGTGCAGCAGCGCCAGGTCCAGGCCGGCACAAAAGACCTCGCCTGCCCCATGCACGACCACCGCCTTGACTTGCCGCTCCTGGTCCAGCCATTGGCAGGCGAGCAGGATGTCCTCGCTCATTTCCTCGTTGACGGCGTTGCGGTGGTCGGGGCGGGCCAGCTGCAGCTCGCCGACGGCGCCGCAAAAGCGCGCGGCCACGTGGGTCAGCCTGAGCTGCCGGGCCATCGTGTGAGAGGCGTTCATGTCAATGGTGCTCCTGCGGGGAGTGGTATGGGCCGTTGCTGGCAGGCCCGGTACGGATTCATTTTGCCGCAAGCGGGGATTGGCAGGCGCGTCGTGGTGTCCGGCGGCACCATGGGCCAAACGGAAACGCGAGGGCGGCAGGTTGCGCGGGACATGATGCTTGCTCACGCTCCGCGCGTCGGGGCGTCCGGGTCGCGGAGGCGCCGCAGGTAGTCGTTGCGGATTCCCATGGACTCGGGGTCGACGAGCGCGGCGCCCAGGTCGCTGATGAACTGGAACGAGTGGTGCGCGGAGGCAAGCGTGCGGATATCGTGCGCCATCTGCTGCTTGGTCATGCGCAGGACCAGCGCCGAGCTGCGCGTCAGCTGCGCCGCGATGTCGCGTGACTCGGTCAGGAGGTCCTGGGGCTCGAAGATGCCGTTCAGAAAATTCTTCTGGTACAGCCGCTCGGTCGGGACCGGACGGCCCAGCAGCGCCATTTCCAGCGTCAGCGCCGAGCCCAGCGACTTGGCAAGCCCCGACATGCCGCTGTACGAGACCGGGATGCCCAGGTTGATTTCAGGCAGGAAGAACGCCGTATCGCGCGCGGCGTAGCGCAAGTCGCAGGCGGCCGCCAGCATGATGGAACTGACGCCCACGCAGCTGCCGTGAATGGCCGCGACGACCACCGCGTTCATCATGGTGATGCGCTCGACCATCTGGCGCGTCAGGTCGGCGGCGGCAGCCATCTGCTTGGCCGTTCCGTGGCGAAACAGGTCGATGTCCATGCCGGCGCTGAACGCTGCGCCCTCGCCCCGCAGGATGACGACCTTGACGCCCTCGTGCTGGTCAAACCACTGGCAGAGCGAGAGCACCTGCTCGATCATGTGATCGTTGATGGCGTTGCGCTGCTGCGGACGCGTCAGGCACAGCTCGCCGACGGCGCCATCGACGCTGGCGGTCACGAGAGGGAGTATGCGTCGTTCTTTTTTCATGGCTGGTTGCGCTTGATTCGGAGAGCATGGTGTTACAGTTGCGGTCAATCGTGCCTTTGCGCGCGGTGCGCATCAGCATCGCATGCGGGGTTCGCGGCGAGTGCAGGCTGCGATTTCCGTTGTTGTAACGATATGTTGCATTATACGGCAAATGCAACAATTTGTGCAACGTTTCCGCTATTTCAGCCTGCCCGGAAGGCTTTCAAGAGTGCGAACATCGCTCGTGCAAAGCGTGCATGCCGTGCGCTGCACTGTTTCATCTTGCGACATTTCCAGTAACTGAGCGGCTCGTGCCGCGAGAGTTCCCGACCGCATCACGCAAGCGGGGGCCGTCGCTGGTGGACAGAACCGGCGCTGCAGAATCGGGCGGAGCGCGTGCGGCGCGCAGATACAATGGATTGCTGCACCGGCGACTCCGGCGCCAGGTCGTTGGCGCCGCCTCTTTTTCTCATGCACCTGGGTCCATACCTCCTTCCCAATCCGCTGTTTGTCGCGCCCATGGCAGGCGTGACGGACCGCCCGTTCCGGCAGTTGTGCCGGGCGTTTGGCGCGGGGTATACGGTCAGCGAAATGGTCACCGCGCGCAAGGACCTGTGGCACAGCCTGAAGACGTCGCGGCGCGCGGACCATTGCGGCGAGCCCGCGCCCATTGCCGTGCAGATTGCCGGCACCGACGCGGCCATGATGGCCGAAGCCGCCGTCTACAACATGGACCGGGGCGCGCAGATCATGGACATCAACATGAGCTGCCCGGCCAAGAAAGTCTGCACCAAGTGGGCCGGCAGCGCGTTGATGCGCGACCCGTTGCTGGCGCTGCGCATCATTGACGCGGTGGTGGCCGTGTGCGCGCCGCGGGGCGTCCCGGTGACGCTGAAGATGCGCACGGGCTGGAGCCTGGCCGAGCGGAACGCCGTGTGCCTGGCGCGGGCGGCCGAGCGCAGCGGCGTGCAGATGGTGGCCATACACGGGCGGACGCGCCAGCAGGGCTACAAGGGCGCGGCAGAATATGAAACCATTGCGGCCGTCAAGGCGGCGGTGGGGATTCCGGTGGTTGCCAGCGGCGACATCGATACGCCGGAAAAGGCGCGCCAGGTGTTTCGCAGCACCGGCGTCGATGCGGTCATGATCGGGCGTGCCGCGCAGGGTCGGCCCTGGCTGTTCCGCGAAATCGCCCATTTCCTCGCCACCGGGCAGCATCTGGCGCCACCACTGGTGCTGGAGGTGCGGCGCGCGCTGCTGGTGCACCTGCAGGACCACTACGCGCTTTATGGCGAGTGCACCGGCGTGCGGTCCGCGCGCAAGCATATAGGCTGGTACGTGCGCGGCCTGCCAGGTGGCGAGACGTTTCGGCGGCACATGAACACGATCCGGGATACGGCGACGCAGTGGCAGGCGGTGGCCGATTTCATGGGCGCGCTGGCGCAGCGGCATGAACGGCTGCCGCTGTGCGACGTCGCGCCAGCGCAGCAGGACGGGCAGGCGGCACGGATCAGGCAATGAGCACGAAGAAAAACAACGGCGCTGTGGACCATTGCATACGCGAGCGCCTGGAGCTTTATTTCCGCGACTTGCGCGGCGTCGAGCCCAGCGGCATGCATGCCATGCTGATCCAGGCCGTCGAGCGTCCGCTGCTTGAAATGGTCATGGAACGCGCCGAGGGCAACCAGAGCCGCGCGGCCAGCTGGCTGGGCATGAACCGGAACACCTTGCGCAAGAAGCTGATTGATCACGGGCTGCTGCCCAGGCCCTGACGCGCGGCGCCTGCCGCTCTCCGGAACGGCGCTGCCTTGACCTTGTTTCTAAGGATTCCCCATGACGACTGCCCTGATTTCCGTCGCAGACAAGAGCGGCGTGCTTGACCTGGCCCGGGGGCTGCATGCCGCAGGGGTGCAGCTGCTGTCCACGGGCGGCACGGCGCGCCTGCTGCAGGAAAACGGATTGCCCGTGACCGAAGTGGTCGAGCGCACCGGCTTTCCCGAAATGCTCGACGGCCGCGTCAAGACGCTGCATCCGGCCATACACGCCGGCCTGCTCGCGCGGCGCGACCTGCCCGGGCACATGGCCGCCTTGCAGCAACAGGGCATAGGCGCGATAGACCTGCTGGTGGTGAACCTGTATCCGTTCGAAGCCACCGTGGCGCGGCCCGGCTGCACGCTGGCCGACGCGATCGAGAACATAGACATAGGCGGGCCGGCCATGATCCGCAGCGCGGCCAAGAACTGGCGCGACGTGGCGGTGCTGACCGATCCCGCGCAGTACGCCGATGTGCTGGCCGAGCTCCAGTCAGGCGGCCTGAGCCTGCAGACCCGGTTTGCACTGGCCACCGCCGCGTTCAACCGCATCAGCGACTACGCTGCCGCGATCAGCAACTACCTGTCTGCGCTGGCAGCAGGAGACGCAGTCGACAGCCAGACCCCGCAGCGGCAGCACTTTCCGGGGCAGCTCAACGCCCACTGGGTCAAGGTGCAGGACCTGCGCTACGGAGAGAACCCGCACCAGCAGGCGGCTTTCTACCGCAATGGCAAGGTGGCCGGCGGCACGCTGGCCGCGGCCGAGCAGCTGCACGGAAAGGCGCTGTCTTACAATAACTTGGCGGACGCGGACGCGGCCTGGCGTTGCGTGCGGCAATGGCAGGAGCCGGCCTGCGTCATCGTCAAGCACGCCGCTCCCTGCGGTGTTGCGGTGGCCGACGGCGCGCTGCCAGCGTACCGGAAGGCGCTCAAGACCGATCCGGTCAGCGCTTTTGGCGGCATCATTGCGTTCAACGTGGCCGTTGACGCCGACGCAGCCGCTGCGGTGGCCGAGCAGTTTGCCGAGGTCGTCATCGCGCCCGATTTCAGCCCGGAGGCGCTGCAGCTGCTGGAAAAAAAAGCCAATCTGCGCTTGCTGCGCATCGGCATGGACGCGGCGGACGGGCCGTTGCCGCTGGACGCCGACTGGCAATTCCAGCGTGTGGGCGGGGGCATGCTGGTGCAGACCGCAGACGCCCGCGAGCTGGCTGCAGAGGACTTGCAGGTGGTCACGCAAGAGCAGCCCTCACCGCAGCAGCTGGCCGACCTGCTGTTTGCCTGGAAGGTGGTCCGGTTCGTCAAGAGCAACGCCATCGTGTTTTGCAAGGATGGCATGACGCTGGGCCTGGGATCCGGTCAGCCCAGCCGGCTGGATTCTGCGCGCATCGCGTCCAGCAAGGCCGCGCAGGCCGGTCTTTCACTGCATGGATCGGCGGTGGCCAGCGATGCGTTCTTCCCGTTTCGCGACGGGCTGGACGTGGTCGCCGAGCACGGCGCCAGCAGCGTCATCCAGCCCGGTGGCTCGCGCCGGGACCAGGAAGTCATAGACGCTGCCAACGAGCACGGCATCGCGCTGGTGTTCACCGGCGTGAGGCACTTCAGGCACTGAACGCTGCGCCGTGCGTGCTGGCTGGCGTGGCCACCTTGCCGGGTGGCCGCGGCAAGATCCTTCGTTCCAGCCGGGCGGCTGATGCAGCCGCGCGGGCTGCGTGCCGGCGGCAGCGTATCCGGGACCGCCGGCTACAGCGTCTGGAAGACGTCGGTTGCCGCAGCGATGGTGGCATCGATGTCGGCGTCGCTGTGCGCCATGCTCATGAAGTTGGCCTCGTACAGCGCCGGCGCCAGATAATATCCGCGTGCCAGCATGCCGTGATAGAAGCGGTTGAAGCGGTCCGGGTCGGTCTTCTGCACGTCCTGGTAGCAGGTGGGCAACTCGGGCAGGAAGAAATAGCCAAACATGCCGCCCTCGCTGTCGGCGGAAAAGGGAATGCCGTGCTGCATGGCGGCGGCCACCAGGCCGTCGACCAGCCTGTGCGTCTTGGCTGCCAGCTCACTGTGGAACCCGGGGCGGCTGATGGCTTGCAGCGTGGCCAGCCCGCAGGCGGTGGCGATGGGGTTTCCGCTCAGCGTGCCAGCCTGGTAGACCGGGCCCAGCGGCGCCAGTTTCTCCATGACCGCGCGCTTGCCGCCAAACGCCGCAAGCGGCATGCCGCCGCCTATGACCTTGCCCAGCAGCGTGATGTCCGGTGCAAAGCCGTCAATGGACTTGGCATAGAGGCTTTGCGCGCCGCCCAGCGCCACGCGAAAGCCGGTCATGACCTCGTCGTAGATGAGCAGCGCGCCATGCTTGGTGCAGAGTTCGCGGCATCGTTGGGTAAATGCAACAGAGGCGCGGACAAAGTTCATGTTGCCGGCAATGGGTTCGATGATGAGGCCGGCCACCTGGTCGCCATGGCGGGCAAACGCTTCTTCCAGCTGGGTCACGTTGTTGTATTCAAGCACCAGCGTGTGCTGCACGAGTTCGGCCGGGACGCCGGCACTGGTGGGGTTGCCAAACGTGGCCAGCCCGGAGCCGGCCTTGACCAGCAGCGAGTCCGTGTGGCCGTGATAGCAGCCTTCGAACTTGATGATCTTGTCGCGCCCCGTCGCGCCGCGTGCCAGCCGGATGGCCGACATGCCGGCCTCGGTGCCGCTGCTGACCAGGCGCAGCATGTCCATGCTGGGCACGAGCGAAACCACGGTTTCGGCCAGTTCGACTTCGCGCTGCGTGGGTGCGCCAAACGAGAGTCCGTCACGCACCGCTTCCTCCACCGCGCGCAGCACGTCGGGGTGGGCGTGCCCGAGGATCAGCGGGCCCCAGGAGCCGACGTAGTCCACGTAGCGCGTGCCGGCGGCGTCCCAGATGTACGCGCCTTGACCGCGCGCAATGAAGGGCGGCGTGCCGCCCACGGCGCCAAAGGCACGCACCGGCGAGTTCACGCCGCCGGGGATGACCCGGCTGGCGCGCTCCATCAGTTCCTGGTTGGTGTCGTTGTCTGTGTGTTTCTGCGTCATGTTACAAGGAGGCGGCCGTGAATGACCGCGTTGGGTGAAGCCGTGATTGGGGGTCGGTATGATGCCAAGCATAGCAGCGTCGAGCGGGCGGAGCCTGACCGCCCGGGTGTCCGGTGGACCCCCGGGTCGCGTGGTGTGGTGTTGGTTTTTTACAAGTGGTGTGACCGATGGAATCAGAGCAGTGGATGTGCCTGGAATGCGGCTGGATCTATGATTCGGCGCATGGTGACCCGGAACGGGGCGTGCCGGCCGGGACGCCCTGGAATCAGGTGCCGGACGACTGGGTTTGCCCGGAGTGTGGCGCACCCAAGAGCGAGTTTGAGAAAGTGGAATTTTGACTTATAGTTGCAGCGGCGTCTCAGAGCTTGAGAATGAATTGATCGCGCCCGAGAGGATCGCCAAAGCCCGTCCAATCAAGACGCAAAGCGCAGGCATAGCTTGGGCTATGGCGAGCATTTGCAACGCGGAGTGGGCGGGTTTGGGCGGTCAAAGCGGGCATGAGGGATTCTTTCTCAAGCTCTCAGCCGTTGGGGAGGCGGAGTATCTATGAGGTGGCGCTTTGACGACAAATTCAAAAAATGTTCTGGTCATCGACGACAGCAATACCATACGCAAGAGCGCGGAGATTTTCCTGACGCAGGGAGGCCACCAGGTCATTCTGGCCGAAGATGGCTTTGATGCCCTGGCCAAGATCGGAGACAGCCGGCCGGACATTATTTTTTGCGACATCCTCATGCCGCGGCTGGATGGTTACCAGACTTGCGCTATCATCAAGCGCAACCAGATGTTTCAATCCACCCCGGTCGTCATGCTGTCATCCAAGGATGGTGTCTTTGACAAGGCACGCGGGCGCATGGTTGGGTCCGAGCAGTACCTGACCAAGCCGTTCACGAAAAGCGAGTTGCTCGATGCGGTGCAGGCGTACGCCGGCGCCGCGTCGAAGGAGTAGCCGCTGTGCGCATCCAGAACGTGCTGGTCATCGACGATTCGCGTACCGAGCTGATCCACCTGAGCCAGATCCTCGAGACGGCTGGGTACCAGGTGGCCATGGCGGAAAATAGCGAGCAGGCGTGGCAACAGATGCAGCAGAACAAGCCCGACCTCATTCTCATGGATGTGGTCATGCCCGGCGTCAACGGTTTTCGCCTGACCCGGATGTTCCTGCGCGACCCGCGCTTTGCAGACGTTCCCATCGTCATCTGCTCGGGCAAGGGCCAGCCCACGGACCGCATCTGGGGCATGCGCCAGGGGGCCCGAGGCTACCTGGTCAAGCCCGTGACCCGTGAGGATCTGCTGGGCCAGATTGCCGCACTGGAGCCATGACCGACATGTTCACAACCGGGGAAGACGTGGCGCAGGCTGCGCCGCAGGGCATGGCCGGGACCGCCGGGAAGGCCGCGTCGTGGCTGGCGGTGCGGGCCGGGGGATACGCGCTGCTGATCCCGCTCAGCCATGCGGGCGAGGTGGGCGTGGTCGGCGACATCCAGGCGCTGCCATACGTCAAGCACTGGTTCATGGGCGTGATCAACGCACGCGGCCTGCTCAGCAACGTCATCGACCTGGCGGCGTTCCTGGACCAGCGCGCGACCGCGGGGCGCCCGGAAAGCGCCTTGTCCCGGTGCCAGCTGATCCGCTTCAACCCGCTGCTGCAGCTGCACAGCGCGCTGCTGGTCGACGAGATCGTCGGCATGCGCTCCATCCACGGGTTTGTCAGCGCGGAGCGGCGCCAGCCCGGTGAGCCGGCGTACCTGGGCGCCGTGTACATTGATTCGGGCGGCAGCCGATGGCGTGAGGTGAACCTGCAGGCGCTGGCTGCGGACCCGCTGTTCCTGGACATTCAGGCGTAGAGGCAAATGACCCGGGTCGCCACTGCGGATACGGCAGCCGCCCCGGCAACGCAGGGCGGGCCGGCGCAACCCGGCGATTCGGTACCCCAGGCCCCGCAGGCGTCTTCGGTCCAGGCGAGCCGGGCGGGATACGATACCGTCCTCCTGGAGGACGGGGACACCGCGCAGGATGCGCCGCATGCGGACGCCGCGGCGCCTGGGCCGTCCGGTCTTGCGCGATCAGGCCCTGTCATGCAATGGCTGCTGTGGGCCATCGCGGTGCTGGGGCTGCTGGCGGCCGGTTTTTTGCTGTACTGGATGAGCCAGACCTATTCCAGCACGGTCATGGAGCTTGACGAGCGCGGCATGGCGCGGGTAGCTGCGCTGGCCAAGCAGGCCGACCGCATCGGCGAGGAGGCCAAGGACGTGGTGACGCAGCCGGGCATCCCGCCATCCATGCAAGCCACGGCCGAGCAACTGCTGGTGGCCAGCAACTGGCTGCAGGACGAGGTGGTGCGGCTGCGCGCCGAGCGCAGCAACCAGAGCCCGCTGTCGCTGTGGCACTGGCTGGCGCTGGTCGCGCTCCTGCTCCTGTTTGCCGGCGCGGCGTCGGGCATCGTCTACCTGCGCATGAACGATCGGCGGCTGCGCCTGAGCAGCACGCGCTCGGAGCTGGACAGCGTGATGCGCAGCCACCTGGACGCCGAACGCATCAACCAGGCCAACCAGGCGGCCATCCTGCGCCTCATGGACGAGTTGCAGAACATCTCGGAAGGCGACCTGACCCGGGAGGCGACGGTTACCGAAGACATTACCGGCGCCATTGCCGACTCGATCAACTACACGGTTGAGGAGTTGCGCGCGCTGGTTCGCGGGGTGCAGCACGCGGCCACCAGCGTGGCGCAGACCACCGGCCGGCTCGAGTCCGGTTCCATCGACTTGCTGAAGACGGCAACCAAGCAGCTGCGTGACATCCGCAAGGTGGGGCAGGCGATCCTGGACATGGCCACCGGCATCACGACCATGTCCGAGCGGGCGCAGCAGGCTGCCCGCGTGGCCGATCATTCGCAGGCGGCCGCCACGACGGGGCTCGAGGCCGTGCAGGCCACGATCAGCGGCATGGAGGGGATACGCACCGGCATACAGGAAACGGCCAAGCGAATGAAACGCCTGGGCGAGTCGTCGCAGGAGATAGGCGAGATGACCGGCCTGATTGCATCGATCACCGAGCAGACCAACCTGCTGGCCATGAATGCGGCCATCCAGGCGGCGTCAGCGGGGGAGGCTGGCCGCGGCTTTGCGGTGGTTGCGGAGGAAGTGCAGCGCCTGGCCGAGCGCTCGGCGGATGCCACCGGGCAGATCAGCGGCCTGGTCGAGGCGATCCAGACCGATACCCAGAACGCGGTGGT
The DNA here is from genome assembly GCA_023228705.1 of Ottowia sp. Taxonomy (GTDB): domain Bacteria; phylum Pseudomonadota; class Gammaproteobacteria; order Burkholderiales; family Burkholderiaceae_C; genus Ottowia. Next base: position 32,707 of record JALOAS010000019.1, read on the forward strand.
TGCCATGGAGCGGTGCACGCTGGGCGTGGTCCAGGGCACGCGGCTGTCCGACAAGGCCGGTGCGGCGCTCTCGGAGATCGACCGTGTCTCGCGCGAGCTGGCGGGCCTGATCCAGGAGATTTCCGCGTCCGCGCTGGACGAAGCGGAACAGGCCAACACCACGGCGGGCAACATACAGGAGATATTTGCCGGCACCGAGCAAACCGAGCGCAGCGTGCGCAACAGCGCGGTGCTCGTGGGTGAGTTGTCCCGGATCGCCGAGGAATTGCGCGAATCTGCATCGCGGTTCAAGACCGCGTGAAATCCAGTGGAATGACCGTCATGCGTGTCCTGTACACCTCTGCCTGCAACCCCTGCGCCGCGACCGGGCGGCATGCCCTCATGGCCGGACCGGGCTGCCGCCGGCCGGCTGCCGCCCCGGTGATCCCGACCATCCCATGCCCAGACCATGCCGCGGCGTCCGGAACGCTGTCGCCGCTTTCCGGGCACCGCCTTGCAGGAGACGTTCATGCCTGAAGCCCGGACAAGCGACCTCGCCACCCGTCCCCAAGACGTCCACGACCTGCGTCCGCTGACGTGGATACTCGACCAGGTTCATGACTCGGTGGACGAGGCCTGCAAGGCCGTGAAGCTGTTTGCACGCGAGCACCGCGGCGAGCGGGAGCGGGAAGATGCGGTCGCGCCGGCCGATACGCAGGGCTTGCGCATGGCCGCGCACGAGCTGCACAAGGTGGTGGGCGCGCTCGAGATGATCGAGGAGATGCTGGCCGCCCGCATGGCGCGTGCCATGGAAGACGCCGTCCAGCAGCTGGTTGCCCGGCCTGCGGCATGCACGCACGCTGCGGCCGAGACACTGGAGCGCGGCGCGTTTGCGCTCGTTGATTACCTGCGTGATCGCAAGGGCGCCAACCCGCGCTCCGCGCTGGGCCTGTTCCCCCAGTTCGCCCGCGTCCAGGAGCTGGCCGGTGCCAGCCGCATCCACCCGGCGGACCTCTGGCCCATGCGCTGGCAGTTCCGGACGCTGGAGCTGCCAGCAGTTGCGGCAACCGAAGGGCAGCTGGACGCCATCCGGCGCGACATGAACCGGCAGATGCTGGCCGTCCTGCGCAGTGGCAGCGGTCCTGCTGCCGGCGAGCTCGCGATGCTGTTCCTTGATGGCGCGCGCAGCGCAGGCGATCCGGCCGTTCGGGCGTTCCACGTGCTGTGCGCAGCCTTTTTCGAGGCGCTGGCGCACGGCGGCTTTGCGCTGGATATTTACGTCAAGCGCGCGATCTCGCGCACGCTGCTGCAGTACAAGGAAGTGGCCGCCGACAGCAGCGCCGTCGACGAGCGGCTGCTGCTGGACCTGCTTTTCTTCTGCGAACAGGCGCAGGCGGTTGATGCGCAGGTCGCGCCCACGCTGGCCTGCGTGGGCGAAGCCTGGAAACTGGCACGCCCGCCGGTCCCCTCGTACCGGGAGCCGGTGTTTGGCCTGTACGACCCGCAGGTGCTGCTGCAGTGCCGACGCCGCGTGCGCACTGCCAAGGAGTCCTGGTCTGCGCTGGTCGAAGGGAGCGCGCAGTACCTGCCCACCAGCGCCAGCCACCTGCGCGGCGTCGCGGAATCGGTGAACAAGCTGGGGCCGGTCATGGCGCCCGTGGCGCTGGCGCTGGAAGACGTTGCGGACAAGCTGTCGCAGTCCGGCAGCGTCCCCACTGCCGCGCTGGGCATGGAAGTGGCCACGACGCTGCTGTTCCTCGAAGCCATGCTGGATCACTTCCGGCCGGCAGACACGGCCCTGAGCGGGCGCATCGTGCAGCTGGCCGACCGCCTGCACCAGGTCATTGAAGCGGGGCAGATGCTGGTGCTGGACCCCTGGATGGAGGCGCTGTATCGCGACATCAGCGACCGGCAGAACATAGACACGGTGGTGGGCGAGCTGCGTGTGACGCTGGGCGAGGTGGAGCAGCGGCTGGACCAGTATTTCCGCCGGCCCGCCGAGCGCGAGCATCTCAATCCGGTCCCGGCGCTGCTGGCGCAGATGCGCGGCGTGCTGTCGGTGCTGGGGCTGGAGCACGGCGTTTCCGCGGTGGTCCGCATGCGCGGGGATGTCGAGCAACTTCGCGAGTCCACGCACGCCGAGCCGACGCCGGCGCTGGTGGAGAAGCTGGGCAACAGCCTGGGTGTCCTGGGGTTCCTGCTCGATACGCTGGGGTACCAGCCGGCGCTGGCGCGACAGCTGTTCTACTTTGACGCCGGCGAGGGCGAGCTGAAATTTGCCGCGGTGCCGGCCCGCCGGACGGGGCAGGCGCCGGTGCCACCGGTTTCGGCGGCGGCTGCCGAGCTGCCTGGCGACGTGCCCGGGACCGCCTCGCCGGTCGCGGCCGCCGAACCCGCCACCGCCGCGCAGACGGACCCGGCCGCTGCGGTTCCCGGCGCGGACGACGAAGGCGACCTGCTCCCCATCTTCCTGGACGAGGCGCGCGGGGTCATTGACCAGGGTCGCCAGGCGGTTGCACGCCTGGCGCAGGCGCCTGGCGACGCCGCTGCGCTCACCGACCTGCGCCGCGCGTTCCACACGCTCAAGGGCAGTGCGCGCATGGTGGACCTGGCGCAGTTCGGCGCCGCCGCCTGGTCGCTTGAGCAGCTGGTCAACAGCTGGCTGGCCAGGCAGCAGCCGGCAACCGACGACTTGTGCGCCGTGGCCGATGCGGCGCTGCAGGCGCAGGGGCGCTGGATCGAGGCGCTGGAGCGCGGCGACGCCCAGGCCTGGCGTGCACACCCCTTTGATGAAATGGCCGATGCGCTGCGTATCCACGGCCAGCGCCGCATGGCCCCGCTGGCGCCCGAATCCGCACGGCTGCCGGACGCGGAAGAAGCAGAGATCGCGGGCGCCGCTTCCGTCGACGACGCGGCATTTGCATCCGGCACGGAAGACGCGTTGCCTCCTGCACCCGACATCACAACAGAAGATATCGGCAGCGGCATCGCTGCAAGCGAAGCAGCGGCCGCCGCTGCGCCACCCGAGTGGGCCGATACGGCGCAGGACAAGGCGGCAGACGATGGAGAGGACGACCTGCCATCGACGCCGGCGCGGTACCTGCACGACTCCGCGTTTCCGGACCTGAACTTTGCCGCGTCGGAATTCCACATGGGCGACCTGGACGACGCCGCACAGCCGCATGCCGGCGCGCCGGCGCAGCCGGTGGCTGATGCGCTGCCCGACAAGCTGTTGCCCGGGACGCCAGATGTGCCCGATGCGCCGGACGCGAGTGGGGCGGACGCGGCGCTGGACGATGTTGTTACCGGCGATGAACCCGCCGCGGTGGACAAGGCCGCTGCGCCGGAACACCAGCATGCCGATGCCGATGCTGCGACGCCTGACACGTCATCACTGCAGCAGGTCGGCCACCTGCAGCTGAGCCGCCGGCTCTTTGACGCTTATGCCGAAGAGGCCACCCGGTGGTCCGGGCGCCTGCTTGCCGCGGTCTCTCAATGGCGGGATGACCCGCAGGCGCCCGCTACTGCGCGCAGCAGTGCCCATGCGCTGGCCGGCAGCTCGGCCACGGTGGGGTTTTCCGCGCTGGCCGAGCTGGCGCACGAGCTGGAGCATGCGCTGACGCGCGTTCAGGAACTGGAGCACGTGACGCCGGCGCAACTGGATACGCTGCGGGAGGCTGCCGGGGCCATGCAGCAGTCTGTCGTCGCGTTTGCCGCCGGGCAGCTGGAGGGCCCGCCGCCGGCGCTGGCGGACGCGGTACGGGCCATCTGGCACGAGGAAGCCGACGCCGCCACCGCTGAGCCGGCCGGGCAACCGGCAGCTGCCGGCACGCCAGCACCGCTGGCTCGACGCTCCAGCGACCTGGCTGCAGCGGATCCGGACGCCACCCTCGACGATGCCATGGCCACCCGGTTCGCCAACACCACAATGTCTGACGAGCTGTGGCCCATTTTCGAGGAGGAAGCAGCGGAGCTGCTGGACCAGCTGTCCGCCGCGATGCGGCATTGGGCCCAAGCGCCGGCGGAGGAGGTCGGGCACCGGCAGGTGCTGCGCATCCTGCACACGCTCAAGGGCAGCGCGCGGCTGGCGGAGGCGGTCGATCTGGGCGACCTGGTACACGAGACCGAATCCGTCATCGAGGCCTTTGTCAAGAAGCAGCCGGGCGCCGTCCCGCCGCCAGCCGGCATCGTGCATCAGGTTGACCGCATTCATGCGCTGTTTGACAGCCTGTGCCGGCACGAGGAGCCGCCGGCCCCCTTCGAGCTTTCCGGATTTGCCTTCAACAAGACCGACATCGCTGCGTTTGAAGACGACGAGGATGACGAGGACGACGCGGGCGCGGGGGAGCAGCAGAAGCTGGCGCACGCCACGGCAGCATGGCCTGCAGCGCCGGACGCGCCGTCCGGGCTGCCGCAGGCCGGCGCCGTTGACCTGCCCGCGCCCACGGTGCTGTCGCCCGATACCGTCAACACCGCGGATCACCGGCGCATGGTGCGGGTCCGGGCCAGCTTGCTCGACCACCTGATGGCGCAGTTGGGTGAACTGGTCATCTCGCGTGCCAGCCTGGAAGACGACATCCGGCGGCTGCGCGGATCGCTAGCCGACCTGGCCAGCAGCATCGCCAACCTGCGCCGGCACCTGCGAGAGGTCGAGATGCAGGCCGAAACGCAGATGCAGACGCGGCTGGCGCAAAACACCGAGATCGACGAC
>JALOAS010000020.1 GCA_023228705.1 Ottowia sp.
CGCGCCGCCGCACGACCAGCTTGTTGAACACGGCCGCGGGCTCCAGCGAAACCGGACGGCCCAGCAGGACGTCTATGTTTTCAACCTAGATTCAGTAGTTGGATGCGTTCGAGCGTGCTGCGATGGGCGTGCCAGGCAAGACGCGACAACGCGGCAGACTACTGTCTGCAAGGCGGAGCAACGCAGCATGGCGCGTCCAGCGCTGTGCGATCGAGCGCATAACGTGGTCATCAAAATGGTGTGCTCGTGCAAATTTGGCTTTTCCTTTGATCACAACAAGATATGCATACCAAGCAGCGTTCGACTGCTGAATCTAGGTTCAAACGGAATGGTCTGCGCATGCGCGCGCGTCAGCGCATGCAGCGTGCGCAGGCAGGGCGCGCGGCTGCCCGTGTAGCCCGTGCGCTTGAAATACGCGTCAAGGTCGGCAAATAAAGACATGTGGCGGCCCCGTTGCGGCCGATTTTCCACGATACTGCAGCGCGGCAGCGCTTTTCTTGACCCGGAACAGGACCACATGGCGACCCAACAAGAAACGGTACGAGTACGCACGGGCGCGGCAAAGACAGCCGCAGGCACGCAGGTTGCACGCAGCAAGCGCGCCAAGGACAGCGCGCGCAGCGAGCGCTCGCCAGCGGAGCTGGCCAGCCAATACACCAAGGTTGCGCTGGCGCTGCAGGGCGGTGGCGCGCTGGGTGCGTACCAATGCGGCGTGTACGAGGCGCTGCACGACGCGGGAATCCGGCCGCACTGGTTCGTTGGCACGTCCATAGGCGCGATCAACGCGGCGATCCTGGCCGGCAACGCGCCGGAGCATCGGGTCGAGCGCCTGCACGAATTCTGGGACATGATTTGCCAGCCTGCCGGCGGCGCCGACCTCATTGCCGCCGGCGTGCGCGACCTGCTGGCCTGGTACCCCAACAACGACCAGCTGGCCCACTGGGCCCAGTCACTGGGCGCGCTGGGCGCGCTGCTTTTTGGCCAGCAGGGCTTCTTCACGCCGCGCCGGAGCTCGCCGTTCCTGTTCAACGATGGCAGCGCCCAAGCCACCAGCTTCTACGACACGACGGCGCTGCGGGGCACGCTCGAGCACTTTGTTGATTTTGACCGCATCAACGCAGCGGACGGGCCGCGTCTTTCCGTGGGAGCGGTGGACGTGGAGACCGGCAACAGCCACTACTTTGATTCCAACCAGGAAATCCTGGGGCCGGAGCACATCATGGCGTCCGGCGCACTGCCGCCGGGCTTTCCGGCCATTGAAATCAACGGCCGGCATTACTGGGACGGCGGCGTGGTTTCCAACACGCCGCTGGACCGGGTGTGGCACGAGACGCCTCGCTGCGACACGCTGGTGCTGCAGGTGGACCTGTGGAGTGCGCAGGGGCGGCGGCCGCAGAACATGATCGACGTGCTTGAGCGCCAGAAGGACATCCTCTACTCCAGCCGCACGCGGGCGATCACGGACCATGGCGTGGAACTGCAGAAGCTGCGCCTGACCATAAAACAGCTGCTGGAACAGGTCCCCGAAGACACGGTGGATCCCCGGCTGCTGGCCAAGTTGCAGCCCTGGGCGTGCTCGCACGTGTTCAACATCGTGCACCTGATCTACCAGGCCAAGTCGGGCGAGGCGCAGTACAAGGACTACGCGTTTGGCATCGGCACGCAGCGCGAGCACTGGGCCGACGGCCTGGCGGACATGCAGCAGACGCTGGAGTATCCGGAGTTTTTCCTCAAGCCCAGGCCCGATCAGGGCGTGGTCACGCACGATGTGCACGAGCTGGTGGCGCCGCGGCGCCCATCGCGTCAACGCGCCGCCTGATAGCCGTCAAGCCTCCGGCACTGGCACGGGTCGCAACACCACCGCCTCCGATAGTGGTCGATCCGCCGTCGGGCTTCAGCGCCGTGAGTGTGGTGAGCGGAGCGGATGGATCGGGTCTTTTCCTTGCCAGATAACCGCGCGTTACCTCCCCTCGGCACCGTTCAGCTTGCGCGTGATGAGCTCGGCCGTCCTGGCAATATGCGCTTCCAGCGCCAGCGCGGCGCGCAACTCGTTGCCAGCCAGCACGCTCTCGTAGATTTCCCGATGCTCGGCATGGACGTCGCGGCCAACCGCCACGCGGCTGATGGCAAACCGGCGGTAGCGTTCGCTCTGCCGTGCCAGCAGGCGCAACACGCGCAGCGTCCACGGTGAGTTGCAACCGGCCAGCAGCGCCTCGTGGAATGCGGTGTTGAGCTTCTCCCAGGCCTTGGCGTTTTCCGGACGCAGGGGCTGCTCCAGCGCCGAGAGGTCTATCCAGACCTCGCGCAGGTTGTCACGCCAGCGGGCGTTGCCGTTCCGCATGGACTGGCGCAAGGCCTCGATCTCTATGTGTATCCGCAGTTGCGTCAGGTCGTCAAAATCGGCGGCAGAGATGGGTGCGACACGGAATCCGCGCTGGCCTTCGGTAATGACCAGCGCATCGCTGACCAGGCGGGTGATGGCTTCGCGCAGCGTGCCGGCGCTGGCGTCATAGTGCTCCTTCAGGTGCTGCACGCGGAGTTTCTCGTCGCCAGCCAGCACGCCGTCGAGGATGTCGTCGCGCAGGCGTTCGTAGGTGCGCTCGATCAGCGTGCGGCCCGATGCCGGCGCCGCCTGCGCGTCGTTGGACAGGTTTCCCGGATTCATGTTGTTCTGCTCCGTTGTTTCCGGATCTTGGCGAGCCGATAGCTCAACTGCGGCCTTGTGAGCCCCAGCATGCGCGCGGCGGCTGCCAGGTTGCCCTGATTGCGCTGCACTGCCTGCTCGATCAGGTCAGCTTCCAGGCTCGGCAGATCCGGCCGGCTGGCAAGCAGTTGATCAATCAGCGAGTCGGCAGCCTGCGGCCGGATGACCGCACGCAAGCGGCCACCCGGCCCGAGCGTATGCGTGGGGCCGGCGCCAGGCGGCATCTGGGCACCGGGAAACAGTTGTTCTACGCACACGGCATGGCCTGCCGTGGTCAGGATGACGCCGCGTTCAATGACGTTCTCCAATTCGCGGACATTGCCGGGCCAGGCGTGTTCGCGCAACGCGTGCATGGCACGGTCGGTCAGTCCGTCCACGCGCCGCTCGTGCCTGGCTGCAAAGCGCTGCAGCATGTGACGCGCAAACCGTTCAATGTCGTCCTTGCGCTCGCGCAGCGGCGGGATGTGGATGGGGTAGACGTTGATGCGGTAGTACAGGTCCTTGCGAAACTGACCGCGCTCGACTGCATCACGCAAATCGACATTGGTTGCCGCAACGAGCCGGACATCGACCTGCCGCGTTTGCTCTGCACCAAGCCGCTCCACCTGTCCGTCTTGCAGCACACGCAGGAGCTTGGCCTGCGCCGGAAGCGGCAGATCCCCGATCTCGTCCAGGAACAGAGTGCCGCCGTCCGCCCGTTCAAAACGCCCTGCACGGGCTGCGCTGGCACCAGTGTATGCGCCTTTTTCGGTGCCGAACAGTTCCGACTCGATCAAGTCTCCCGGCAGCGCACCACAGTTGACGGCAACAAAAGGCTTGGCTGCCCGCGGACTGAGCGCATGAAGTGCACGCGCGAACCGCTCCTTGCCAACGCCCGTTTCTCCAGTCAGCAGCACGCTAACCCGAGTCGGCGCAGCCTTGCGCAGCAATGCTGCTGCGGCCTTGAACCCGGCTGACTGCCCAATCAGCAGGCCCAGCGCGTCCACCAGCGCTTCAGGCGTGTCTTCGGCAGCGACCGGCTCGGGCCAGGATCGCCGCTCTTGTGCCGGATGCTCGCTGGCGGCCAGGTTCTCGCGCGTGTAGTCGCGCGCCAGCTTGTCACCATCGGGCCAGTCCACCTGCGGCTTGCCCTCGATCCGGCAGTGCTCGGTGCCACAGGCAACGCATGCCATCTCCTTGTAGAGGATCATCCGGCCCATGAACGCACTGGTGTATCCGGACGCATAACCCAGCAGGGTCCAGCACACCGGTTCGGTTTGCGGGCCAAAGTCGCGCAGGTGCGCCTCCACTTCCCAGGAATGATCCCAGCGGAAAACGCCATGAAAACGGCCGGTTGCCAGATCAATATCCAGCGCTTCGGGGGTCACCTGGACCGCGCCTTCGAGCATGTGCAGCTGCGGCCCGACCGAAAACCTGTCGGCTGCACTGGCCTCCGGCCGCAGTGCATGCGCGAGTGCGGCGTCGTGTTCACCCGCGGCAAAGCCCGCACGCAGCATCAGCCGGCGGGTTGCAACCGGTCCGATCGACTGCACCAGTTCGCGCCGCAACGTGGCCAGCGAGGCCGTGTGCATGAGCAGCATGCGCTGCCCGGCCAGCCAGATTCGACCGTCGACAGACGAGAACTGGATCTTGCGCCGCAGGTCGCTGTCCGAGGGCAGGGGGGGTGGAGCTGACATCGGTCTAATTATCGAGAATCGATTGAATCTCAGAATAAGCTACAGATTCACGGAAGTTTATTATTTGAGCAATCCTGACTTGATTATCTCAGCAAAACATCAATGAAAGCAAGAGGCTGGCGGCAGCATAAAATAAGGGTTTACCCTTAACCCCAACAGATTCAAATTAGGGGTTAACCCTAGAAATCTCGAGAATTTATCAAATGTGGCCTTGATTGGCATGGATCTTGCATGGTAGCGGGTATGAACACCGAACCGACTGATACCCGCGTCGAATTTGACGTCAGCCGACGTTTCATTCGCATCATCAACGAGCGCGACAACGGCTTCGTTGAGCTCGAATTTGCAATCGGCGAGCCCGAGATTTTTGTGGAAATGATCCTTCCACAAGTGGAATTCGAGCAATTTTGCCGTGACCAGGATGTGGTTCCGAGTCACGGACCACTGCCCGCGTCGGCCATCAGCACGCCCGAGCAGGAGTGGGAATGGACGCTGCGGCACGCGCGCGAAGCACACTCGCGCAAATAAATCCAGATCTCACCAGAGACGACTTTCATCCAAGGGAGGCAACAAATGCACATTGATCTTCGGACCGTCAGCATCACGCCGCTGCGGCAGACGTACAACCACATTGCCGAGCGCATGGGTGCGGACAAGACGGCGTCACGCTATCTTGAGGCAACGATGGACCTGCAGGCGGAGACCAACTTTCACTACCGTTCGACCTGGGATCCGCAGTACGAGATCCACGACCGCAAGCGGACCCGGATCGTGATGCAGGACTGGTACGACCTCAAGGATCCGCGCAAATATTACTACGGAACCTACACCCGGGCGCGGGCGCGGATGGAGGAGCTTGCGGACGCGGATTACAAGTTCGTCGAGACGCGCGGCCTGGCCGCCGCCTACGACGACGCGGCGCGCCAGACCGCGCTGGCCTTTTATGTTCCGCTGCGCCATGTGGCGTGGGGCGGCAACATGAACGGGCTGTACCAGGGCGACTACGGGTTCGGCACGGCGATCGTGCAGGCGTGCATCTACGCCGGCATGGACCAGTTGGGCATCGCGCAGTACCTGACCCAGTTCGGCCTGCTCATGGGCGGCCGCGAAGCACTGGATGCGGCCAAGAAAGACTGGCTGCAGGCGCCCCAGTGGCAGCCGCTGCGTCGCCTGGTGGAGGATTCCTGGGTTGTCGAGGACTGGTTCGAGCTGTTCGTGCTGCAAAACGTGGTCCTGGATGGCGCGCTGTTCGGTGTCGCCTACCAGGAAGTGGATGCATCGCTGACCGAGCGCGCCGGACCCGTCGTTTCCATGCTCTTGCGCTTCCAGATCGAATGGTTTGACGAAGTCAGCAAGTGGGTGGACAGCGTGATGAAGACCGCGGCTGCGGAAAGCGACGCCAACAAGACGCTGCTTGCGCAGTGGTACCGGACATGGCGCCCGCGCGTGGTCGAGGCGCTGGCGCCTGTCGCCCGCATCGCCCTCGATGACGACGGAGCACCGGCAGTGGCGCGTGCCATGGCGGCCGTTGACGCCCGCATGGTCAAGGCCGGGTTGTCGGTCTGATCCGGCGACCACACTTTTTTGAAAAGGACACACGAGATGGCAACCGTATTCATTGCCCTGCAGAAAAACGAGGAAAGCCGCGCCATTGTCGATGCCATCCTGGCGGACAACCCGCAGGCAACCGCCAATAACGAACCGGCCATGGTCAAGGTGGATGCGCCGGAGCGCATGGTCATCCGCCGCGAGACCGTTGAACAGGAAATCGGCCGCGATTTTGACCTGCAGGAGATCCATGTCAACCTGGTGACCCTGAGCGGCAACGTGGACCAGACCGACGACGAATTCACCCTGAGCTGGGTGTAAGGCACGCAACACATCAAAGAGGAAACAAGCACCATGGACACCAAAGTCAAAACCAGACTCAACCTGAGAGAACGCTACAACCTCATGACGCGGGACCTGGACTGGGAGCCGAGCTACCAGTCGATCAAGGACATCTTCCCGTTCCTGGAGTACGAGGGCATCAAGGTCCACGACTGGGACAAGTTTGAAGATCCGTTCCGCATGACCATGAGCGCGTACTGGAAGTACCAGGCCGAGAAGGAGCGCAAGCTCTACGCGATCATCGACGCATTTGCACAGAACAACGGGCACCTGACACTGACCGATGCACGCTACCTGAACACGATCAAGTTGTTCCTCACGGGCGTGACGCCGCTGGAGTACATGTCCGGCCACGGCTTTACCCACCTGGGCCGCCACTTCAAGGGCGCGGGTCCCAAGGTGGCCTGCCAGATGCAGGCGCTGGACGAGCTGCGTCACGCGCAAACGCAGCTGCACGCGGTCTCCAACTACAACAAGTACTACAACGGCTTCCAGGAGTGGCGCCACTGGCACGATCGCGTCTGGTACCTGAGCGTGCCCAAGTCGTTCTTCGACGACGCCGCCACCTCCGGGCCATTCGAGTACATCCTCTCGATCAGCTTTGCCTTCGAGTACGTGCTCACCAACCTGCTGTTCGTTCCCTTCATCAGCGGCGCCGCCTACAACGGCGACATGAGCGCGATGGCGTTCGGCTTCAGCGCGCAGAGCGACGAGGCGCGGCACATGACGCTGGGTCTGTCGGTCATCAAGTTCCTGCTGGAGCAGGACCCCGACAACCTGCCCATCATCCAGCGCTGGATAGACAAGTGGTTCTGGCGCGGCTACCGCGTGCTGACGCTGGTGGCCATGATGATGGACTACATGCTGCCCAAGCGCGTCATGAGCTGGAAGGAAGCCTGGGAGGTCTACGGTGAGGAAAACGGCGGCGCGCTGTTCCGCGACCTTGGCCGCTATGGCGTGAAGGTCCCAATGGGCTGGGAGCAGGCTTGCAAGGAAAAGGACCACCTGAGCCACATGGCGTGGAACGTGTTCTACAACTACGGCGGGGCCGCTTCTTTCCACACCTGGGCGCCCAGCCCCCAGGACATGGACTGGCTCTCGTCCAAGTATCCGGACACCTTCGACAAGCACTACCGTCCGCTGTGGGAACACTACGCCGCCGAACAAAAGGCCGGCCGGCGCTTCTACAACGCGACGCTGCCCATGCTGTGCCAGACCTGCCAGGTTCCGATGTTCTTCACCGAGCCGGACGATCCCACCAAGATCTGCTACCGCGAGAGCACGTACAAGGGCGACAAGTACCACTTCTGCTCGGACGGCTGCAAGCACATCTTCGACAACGAGCCCGAAAAATTCATACAGAGCTGGCTGCCGGTGCACCAGATCTACCAGGGCAACTGCTTCCCTGCCGACGTCGATCCGACCCAGCCTGATTTCGATGCACTGGCTGAAGTGCTGCGCTGGTACAAGATCCGGCCCGGCGAGGACAACATGGACTATGCCGACTCCCCCGACAAGCGCAACTTCAAGGCGTGGCGCGAGCAGGCGACGACGAACTGATAACCGGATACCACCAGGAGATAAAGATGGCTGTTGTATCAATAGGCCCCTACAAGTTTGCACCCAAGGACACGGTCGACAAGTTTCCCGCGCCACTGCTCTACGTGGGCTGGGAAGACCACAAGATGTTCTGCGCGCCGCACTGCGTGCCGATGCCGCCGGACACCAAATTTGGCGACTTCGTCAAGAACGTGCTGCCCGGCATGTACAGTGCCCACCCCGATTTTGAAAAGATCCAGTGGGAACAGGTGCTGTGGTTCGATTCGGGCAAGCCGTTTCAGCCCGACATGGAGAAAACCATGGCTGAAAACGGCATGGGCCACAAGAGCCTGATTCGTTTCCGCACGCCGGGCCTGACCGGCCTGAGCGGATCGGCCTTCTGATCGCCGGATGACCCTGGCGGCGCAGGCGCAAATCGTGCATGCGTCGCTGCTTCAGCGCGGTACTCAACAACACGATAGAGAGTGACTCATGGGCTACGAGTTGACGATTGAACCGTTGGGCCTGGAACTGGCGGTTGAAGACGGCCAGACCATCCTGGATGCAGCCTTGCGCGCCGGCATCTACCTGCCGCACGCTTGCGGGCACGGGTTGTGCGCCACCTGCAAGATAGACGTTGTCGACGGGGAAGTGGACTACGGTGAGGCCAGCGACTTTGCGCTCATGGATTACGAGCGTGATGAGGGCAAGGCGCTGGCTTGCTGCGCCACGCTGGAATCGGACGTGGTCATCGAGGCAGAGATCGACGAAGATCCGGACGCGCGCAACCTGCCCGTGCAGGACTACGCCGGCGAGGTGGTGCGGCTGGAGGACCTGACGCCAACGATCAAGGGCGTCTGGATCGCGCTGGATGCACCCATCGCATTCCAGGCCGGGCAGCACATCAGCCTGCGCATTGGCGAGGGCGGTGCCACGCGCTCGTTTTCCATTGCCGGCGCGCCGGCCGAGGCGTCGCTGATCGAGCTCAACATCCGCCACGTGCCCGGTGGCCGCGGCACCGGCTGGGTGCACGAGGAGCTCAAGGTGGGCGACCGGGTGTCCCTGGCCGGCCCATACGGGCGCTTCTTCGTGCGCAAGCTGGCGCACGAGAAAGAGGATACGGCGTACCTGTTTCTGGCAGGCGGCTCGGGCTTGTCCAGCCCGCGCTCGATGATCCTGGACCTGCTGGCCGAAGGTTGCCAGAGGCAGATCACGCTGATCAACGGTGCACGCAACCAGGGCGAACTCTACCACCACGACGAATTCGTTGATCTGGCCGCAAGGCATGCCAACTTCACTTATGTGGCGGCACTTTCCGATGAGCCGCAAGACAGTGGCTGGGACGGCGAGTGCGGCTTTGTCCACGACATCGCCAAGGCGCGCTTCAACAACGACTTCCGGGGGCACAAGGCGTATCTTTGCGGGCCGCCGCTGATGGTCGATGCATGCATCACCACCCTGATGCAGGGCCGCCTGTTCGAGCGCGACATCTTTACCGAGGAATTCATCTCGGCCGCCGATGCGCAGCAGGTGCGCAGCCCGCTGTTCAAGAGGCTCTGAGCATGCCCGAGTACTACAACATCACGATAGAAGATACCGGCGAGAGCTACCGCTGCGTCGACTATCGCTCGGTTCTCGTGGGCATGGAAGCACTCGGCAAGAAGGGCATCCCCGTGGGCTGCCGCAGCGGCGGCTGTGGCGTCTGCAAGGTGCAGGTCGTCGAAGGGACCTACAGCAAGCGCGTCATGAGCCGCGCACACGTCAGCGAAGAAGAAGAAGCGTCCGGCTGCGCGCTGTCGTGCCGCATCACGCCGACCAGCGACATGCGCATCCGCGTGCTGGGCAAGATGAAGAAAAACGTTTGCCGGCCAGCGTCAATGACCGGCACCCCACCCATTTTTACCAACTGAAATCAAAAAGGAGATTTTCATGGCAATGACAGGCATTTTGCGCCCCGGGCACGCACAAATCCGCGTGCTGGATCTGGAGGAATCAGTCAAGTGGTACACCGATGTCCTCGGCCTGGTACCCATGGGACGAGACAGCCAGGGCCGCGCTTATTTCAAGGCTCGGCAGGAGCGCGATCACAACAGCATCATCCTGCGCCAGGCCGATCGCGCCGGCATGGACTTCTTTGGCTACAAGGTGCTCGATCAAGCCGCGCTCGATGGCCTGGAAAAGAAGATCCGGGACTACGGCATCCAGACCGAACGCATCCCCGCCGGTGACCTGATGGAAACCGGCGAGCGCGTGCGCTTCAAGGTGCCAACCGGGCATACGACCGAGCTGTACGTCGACAAGAAGCCCGCCGGCAACGCCGTGGGCACCGAGAACCCGAATGTCGATGTCATCGACGGCCCGGGCATCGGGCCGGTGCGGCTGGACCACTGCCTGATCTACGGCAAGGACATCGACGGCAACCATGATTTCTATACCAAGGTACTGGGTTTTCACCTGGTCGAGCGCGTCAAGATGGAAGACGGCACGACCGACCTGGCAATCTGGCTCAGCTGCAGCGCCAAGGCACACGACATCGCGATGGTACGCCACAGTGAGGATGACAAGTTGCACCACGTGGCTTTCCAGGTCACGTCCTGGGAGCAGGTGCTGCGCTCGGCCGACATCCTGAGCAACAACCGCGCATCCATTGATGTCGGGCCCACCCGTCATGGCATCACCAACGGCACCACCGTCTACTTCTTCGACCCGTCGGGCAACCGGCTCGAGACCTTCTCGGGCGGCTACGACCACTATCCGGACATGGAGCCGACCACCTGGACCTGGGACGAGGTGGGCGCGGGCATCTTCTATCACCCGCGCAAGCTCAACGAAGCGTTTCTGACGGTCGTGACCTGAGCCTCGCAAGCGATGGTCCTGCAGACGCTTTGTCTGCACGGCCAACACCTGCTGATCCTTTTCTGGCAACCCCATGGCCTGCGTGCCTGGCGCGCAGTGCCCGTGGCGGGTTGCCGCCTCCTTGCCTGATTCGGAACCGAAAGACACCATGACGCAACACAGTGTTGAACAACGCACGATGACCGCAGAAGCCGCCAACACCGCCGTGCTGGCGGCCGTTGCCAAGGCGACGGAACTGGGCATCCGCATCAACGTCGCCGTGACCGATCCGGGCGGCGTGCTGACCGCGTTTCTGCGCATGCCCGGCGCTTTTCTGCACTCGGTCGATATCGCCATCGACAAGGCGTACACCGCGGCCGGATTTGGCTTTCCAACCAGCCGGTGGCCCGACCTGCTGGCAGGCAACGATGCGTTGCGCTGGGGCATGCCGCAGCGGCCACGCATCGTGACTTTTGGCGGGGGCCTGCCGGTGCGCGACGGTGACGCGCTGATTGGCGGCATAGGCGTGTCCGGTGGCAGCGCTGAAGAAGACGAAACATGCGCCCGCGCCGGGCTGGCGGCGCTGGGCCTGGACGCCGCCTGAATTATCCTAGAACCCGCAGTTAACCGCTTATTTTCTTTGCCAGCTATTTGTGATTGCTCGAGTTTTTGCATTTTCAATGTCCACCGATCAGATGAAGACGCTATGCGCCCGATCGCACAGCACTGGACGCGCCATGCTGCGTTGCTCCGCCTTGCAGACAGCAAGTCTGCGGCGTTGTCGCGTCTTGCCTGGCACGCCCATCGCAGCACGCTCAGGCGCATCCAACTGCGGAATCTAGGATTAATCAAGCGGCCCGTTACCAGCCAGAAAGCAAGGCAACATGAAAGAATTTTTGAATTTCATCAACGGCACCTACGTCGGCAGCGCCAGCGGCAGGACCTTTGACAACATCAACCCGGTCGATGGCAGCGTCATCGGCAAGATCCACGAGGCCGGCAAGCCGGAGGTCGATGCCGCCGTCGCCGCCGCGAAGGCGGCACTGCAAGGCGAGTGGGGCCGGCTCACGGTGCCCGAGCGCTGCACGCTGCTCGATGCACTGACGATCGAGATCAATCGCCGCTTTGATGATTTTCTGCAGGCCGAGATCGCAGATACCGGCAAGCCGCATGCGCTGGCATCGCACCTGGACATCCCGCGCGGTGCGGCCAATTTCCAGATCTTCATCGACACCATCAAGAGCACGAGCACCGAATCATTCAATATGCGCACCGGTGATGGCAAGACGGCGCTGTCGTACGCAGTGCGCGTGCCGCGTGGTGTCATTGCCGTCGTTTGTCCGTGGAACCTGCCGCTGCTGCTCATGACCTGGAAAGTCGGCCCGGCGCTGGCTTGCGGCAATACGGTGGTGGTGAAACCGTCGGAAGAAACACCGGCCACAACCACCTTGCTGGGCGAGGTCATGAACAAGGTGGGCGTGCCCCAGGGGGTGTACAACGTGGTGCACGGTTTCGGCCCCGACTCGGCCGGCCAGTTCCTCACCGAACATCCGGACGTGGACGGCATCACCTTCACCGGAGAAACCCGCACCGGTACCGCCATCATGAAGGCTGCGGCCGACGGCGTACGCCCGGTATCCATGGAGATGGGCGGCAAGAACGCAGCCGTGGTCTTTGCCGACTGCGATTTTGACGCCACTGTCGATACGCTGGTGCGCGCCTGCTTTGAAAACACCGGACAGGTGTGCCTGGGCACCGAACGGGTGTATGTCCAGCGCCCCCTGTTCGACAAGCTGGTTGCCGCCCTGAAGGTGCGCGCTGAAACCATGACGCCGGGCGCGCCCATGGACCAAGCCACCAAAATCGGCCCGCTCATCAGCAAGGAACACCAGGACAAGGTGCTCTCGTTCTACAAGAAGGCGGCGGCAGAGGGCGCGACCGTGGTCACCGGCGGCGGCGTGCCCGACATGCCCGACGCGCTCAAGGGCGGCTTCTGGATCGAGCCCACCATCTGGACCGGCCTGCCAGAGACCGCATCGGTGGTTACCGAAGAAATTTTCGGCCCTTGCTGCCACATCGCGCCGTTTGACAGCGAAGCGGAGGTGCTGCAAAAAGTCAACGCCAACCGCTATGGGCTGGCCACCGCCGTGTTCACGCAGGATATCGGCAAGGCCAACCGCATGGCGCACGGCATAGAAGTGGGCCTGTGCTGGATCAACACCTGGTTCCTGCGCGACCTGCGCACGCCGTTTGGCGGCTCCAAGCAGTCGGGCATAGGGCGCGAGGGCGGCGTGCACTCGTTTGAGTTCTACACGGAGTTGCGCAATGTCATGGTCAAATTCTGAGCAGCCCCAAAACGCCTGAAAATCATGGAATCCCAACAAATCGAACAACTCGGAGATGCGCTCTATGAGGCGCTGGTGTCCCGCTCCGTACTGGAGCCGCTCAGCGACCGGCATCCAGGCATGATCTTGGCCGACGCCTACGCCGTGCAGGAGCGCCTGATGGCGCGGCGCCTGGCCGCCGGCGAGAAAGTCATCGGCAAGAAAATCGGCGTCACCAGCCAGGCCGTGATGGACATGCTGGGCGTGTACCAGCCGGACTTTGGCTGGCTCACCGACGCCATGGTGTACGGCGAGGGCCAGGCCATCCCCATGAATCGCCTGATCCAGCCCAAGGCCGAAGGCGAAATTGCTTTTGTGCTCAAGCGCACCCTCAAGGGGCCGGGCATCAGCGCTGCCGACGTGCTGGCCGCCACCGACGGCGTCATGGCCTGCTTTGAAATCGTCGATTCACGCATCGCCGACTGGAGGATCAGGATCCAGGACACGGTGGCCGACAACGCCAGTTGCGGCGTTTTCGTGCTGGGCGACCGCCTGGTCGACCCGCGCGCGGTCGACCTGGCCACCTGCGGCATGGTCCTGGAGAAAAATGGCGAAGTGGTTGCCACCGGCGCTGGCGCAGCGGCGCTGGACCATCCGGCCAATGCCGTGGCCTGGCTTGCCAACACGCTGGGCGCGCATGGCACGGCGCTGCAGGCCGGCGAAATCGTGCTGGCCGGATCGCTCGCCGCCATGGTGCCGGTTGCAGCCGGCGACAACCTACGCGTGAGCATAGGCGGCATCGGCGGCTGCTCGGTCCGTTTCATTTGAACGCGCAGACTCGTGCCTGCGCACTATCCACAGAGAGGAATCATGAGCCAGAAAATCAAGTGCGCCATCATCGGCCCGGGCAACATCGGCACCGACCTGCTGGCCAAGTTGCAGCGCAGCCCGGTGCTGGAGCCGGTCTGGATGGTGGGCATAGACCCCGACTCCGACGGACTGAAACGCGCCCGCGAGATGGGCCTGAAAACAACCGCAGAGGGCGTTGACGGGCTGGTGCCGCACATCAAGGCCGACAACGTGCAGATCGTCTTTGATTCCACCAGCGCCTACGTGCACGCGGAGAACTCGCGCAAGGTGATCGCGCAGGGCGCCATGATCGTCGACCTCACGCCTGCGGCCATCGGCCCGTACTGCGTGCCGCCGGTCAACCTCAAGGGGCACCTGGGCCGCTCGCAGATGAACGTCAACATGGTGACCTGCGGTGGCCAGGCCACCATTCCCATCGTCAGCGCAGTGGCGCAGGTGCAGCCGGTCGCGTACGGTGAAATCGTTGCCACCGTCTCGAGCAAGTCGGCCGGGCCGGGCACGCGCAAGAACATCGACGAGTTCACGCGCACCACGGCCGGCGCCATCGAGAAGGTGGGTGGCGCCAGGAAGGGCAAGGCCATCATCATCATCAACCCGGCCGAGCCGCCGCTCATCATGCGCGATACCGTGCACTGCCTGACGGACGATGAACCCGACGAGGCCGCCATCACCGAGAGCATCCACGCCATGATCGCGCAGGTCCAGAAGTACGTGCCCGGCTACAAGCTGGTGAACGGCCCGGTGTTTGACGGCAAGCGCGTCTCGGTGTTCCTGGAGGTGGAGGGGCTGGGCGACTACCTGCCCAAGTACTCGGGCAACCTGGACATCATGACCGCCGCCGCCGCGCGCACCGCCGAGATGTTTGCCGAGCAACTGCTGGCCGGCGAGCTGACGCTGGACGCGGCTGCGGCCTGACGCGCGCACCGTACGCAACACAAAGGATACGAAAATGGATCTCAAGGGCAGAAAAATCACCCTGCACGACATGACGCTGCGCGACGGCATGCACCCCAAGCAGCAGCAGATCAGCCTGGCGCAGATGAAAACCATCGCGCAAGCGCTGGATGAAGCCGGCATGCCGATGCTGGAAGTCACGCACGGCGACGGCCTGGGCGGCTCTTCGGTGAACTACGGCTTTGCGCCGCACAGCGACGCGGAGTACCTGGCCGCCGTCATTCCGCTCATGAAGCAGGCCAGGGTCTCGGCCTTGCTGCTGCCGGGCATAGGCACTGTTGACGACCTGAAGATGGCGCACGACGTGGGCGTACATTGCGTCCGCGTGGCCACCCACTGCACCGAAGCCGATGTTTCCGAACAGCACATCACGCTGGCGCGCAAGCTGGAGCTGGACACCGTGGGCTTTCTCATGATGAGTCACATGAATACGCCCGAGGGACTGGTGGGCCAGGCCAGGCTCATGGAAGGCTATGGCGCCAACTGCATTTACGTCACCGACTCGGCTGGCCACATGCTGCCGGGCGAGGTGCGTGAAAAAATCGCCCGCGTGCGGGACGCCATCAAGCCCGGGACGGAACTGGGATTTCATGGCCACCACAACCTGGCCATGGGCGTGGCCAATTCCATCGCGGCCATCGAAGCCGGCGCCAACCGCATCGACGCGGCCGGCGCCGGCCTGGGCGCCGGCGCCGGCAACACGCCCATGGAAGTCCTGGTCGCGGTGCTGGATCTCATGGGTGTGGAAACGGGGGTTGACGTCTTCAGGATCCAGGACGTGGCCGAAGACCTGGTGGTGCCCATCATGGACTTCCCCATCCGCATCGATCGCGATGCGCTCACGCTGGGTTATGCCGGCGTGTACGGTTCGTTCCTGCTGTTTGCCAAACGCGCAGAGCAGAAATACGGCGTGCCGGCGCGTGAAATCCTGGTCGAGATGGGTCGCCGCGGCATGGTCGGTGGCCAGGAAGACATGATCGAAGACACGGCACTGACGCTGGCGCGTCAAAAACAGGCAGCTTGAGGAGTTGAAACATGGCACTTGACGACAAGACACTGGACCAGCTGGCCGAGCACCTGCACGCCTGCCAGCGCGAGGCGCGCGACACGCTCAAGGTCACCGACGATCACCCGGACATGACCTGGGACGACGCGTACGCCATCCAGGATCGCATCCTGGCGGCCAAACTGGCCGGCGGCGCACACCTTGCCGGCTACAAGGCCGGCCTGACGTCGCACGCCAAGATGAAGCAAATGGGCGTGACCGATCCCGTATTTGGCTTTCTGGTCGATGAATTCATGGTCCCGGCTGGTGGCGAAGTTCAGACCAGCGAGCTGATTCACCCCAAGGTCGAGCCGGAAATCTGCTTTGTCACCCGCCACGAACTGCAAGGGCCGGGCTGCAGCATCGCCAGCGTGCTGGCCGCCAGCGACATCGTGCTGCCCGGCATCGAAGTCATCGACAGCCGCTACCGCGACTTCAAGTTCGACCTCAAGAGCGTGGTCGCCGACAACACGTCGGCGTCGCGCTTTGTCGTTGGCGGCCATGCCGTGGACGCGCGCAGCGTTGATTTGCGCACCACGGGCATCGTGCTGGAGAAGAACGGCCAGGTCGTGGCCACCGGTGCCGGCGCCGCGGTGGTGGGCCATCCGGCGGCGGCGGTGGCCATGCTGGTCAACCACCTGGGCCGGCGCGGCAAGACGCTGCCGGCCGGCGCGCTTGTGTTTTCCGGCGGCATCACCGCCGCCGTGGCCGTGACGGCTGGAGACAACCTGACCCTGAGCGTGCAGGGCATGGGCAGCGTTGGCGTCCGCTTCGTGTAGCCGGCTCGGCCGGCCGCCGCAAGGTTTGGCGTCCAGCGTCCAGCGTCAAGCGTCAAGCGTCAAGCGTCAAGCGTCAAGCGTCAAGCGTCAAGCGTCAAGCGTATGCCGCAGCACGCTCAACGCACCTCGCTCAACCTCAATCAAGACATCTGCGAAGTCATCCGTCATGCGCCTGATCTTGCTGAGCATCGCTTTCAATCAGGTGATCCGTTTGCAACGGTCCCACGGACCCTTGTCTTTTCTGAAACAGGAGGACCCAACATGCCATTCGCCCAGATCTACTTGATCGAAGGCCGCAGCGAAGAGAAAAAGCGCGCCGTCGTTGAAAAGGTGACCCAGGCGCTGCACGAGGCAGTCGATGCGCCCAGGGAAAGCATCCGGGTCATGATCGTCGAGGTGCCCAGTGCCAACTGGGGCATTGCCGGAGAAACGGCCAAGGCGCTGGGCCGCTGACGGCGTCGGAGCTCGGCCGTCAAGACGTCCGTTTTCGTCGCAGGGACGGTATTGAAGCCGTTTGCAAATTGCCGGCTTTCGCGCTAGCATGGACCGCATGGGCCATGCCGCAAGCAGCTGTGGCAACGAGGCGGGGCGGGATGATCGATGAGCTGGAGCCACATATGCAGGAAACTTCTAGCAGCATGATCGCCGTGGCCGCAACCAGCGGCCTGACCGGGCTGTTTTCAGCTCAGCGGGTGGCCGCATCCAGGCACATGGACGTGCCACTGAGCGAGCGCAGTGGGCGATTGCGACGCATTGCGGCGCTCTGGAATGACAACCGGGCCGCGCTGGCGGACGCGGTGGCAGCGGACTTTGGCGTGCGCGGCCAGCGCCTGACGCAGCTGGCCGATGGGCTGGTGCTTGATGGCCTGCTGGCCGAGCTCAGGCGCAAGCTGCCACTGTGGAGCGAACCCAAGCGCGCGCGCACGCCGCTGTACCTGCGGCCAGGGCGCGCTTGCATTCAGCGCCAGCCGCTGGGCGTGGTCGGCATCATGAGCCCGTGGAACTATCCGCTGCAGCTCACGCTCGGTCCGGCAGCCACGGCGCTGGCCGCCGGCAATCGGGTCCTGCTCAAGCCCAGCGAGCAGACGCCGCAAACCGCCGAACTGCTGGCCACGCTGGTAGCGCGTTACTTTGAACCGGCGGAACTTGCCGTGGTCAATGGCGGCGCCGACATTGCCGCGGCCTTTGCCGAGCTCCCGTTTGACCACCTGTTCTTTACCGGATCAACCGCGGTGGGCCGCAAGGTGGCGCAGGCGGCAGCACGCAACCTGACGCCGGTGACGCTGGAGCTGGGCGGCAAGTCACCCTGCATCATCGACCGCTCGTGCAGCAACCTGGACGATGCGGCGCGCAGGATCGCCGTGGGCAAGCTGCTGAACGCCGGCCAGACCTGCATCGCACCCGATTACCTGCTGCTCCCGCGTGGCCGCGAAGAGGCGTTTTCCGAAGCGTATCAGCGCGAAATCAGCCGCCTGTACCCGGAAGTGGTCGGCAACAGGGACTACGCGGCCATGGTCGGGCCGCGGCAGTACGCAAGGCAGCTCGAGCTGGTGGAAGAGGCCAGGGCCGGGGGCGCACGTGTGGACGACGTCGGGCCGCCGGCCATGGGCCGGCCGCAAACGGATGCCGAGCGGCGCCAGATCCGGCCGCAGCTGGTCTTTGACCTGCCGGCCGGTTGCCGCCTGCTTGAAGAAGAAATCTTTGGTCCGGTGTTGCCGGTACTGACCTACGACGCGCTCGATACGGTCATCGCGTACATCAATGCACGCGCCCGACCGCTGGCGCTGTACTGGTTTGGCAGCGACGCCACAAGCCGTGACCGCGTCTTGCGCGAGACCGTCAGCGGTGGCGTCACGGTCAACGACACGCTCATGCACGTGGCGCATCCCGCGCTCCCCTTTGGCGGCGTTGGCGCAAGCGGCATGGGAGCCTGGCACGGCGAAGCCGGGTTCCTGCGGTTCACGCACCAAAAGAGCGTCTTTCTCCAGTCGCCCGCCGCGCTGGGCGGCCTGCTTGACCCGCCGTACGGGCGGCGCTTCCGGCGCATGATGGCGTTGATCCGGCACCTGCTCTGAGATCGGGAGTAAGCCCGAACCGCGCCGGTTGCAGCGCCTCGCGGCCGGCTGAGTTGGGCTTGGGCCCGCAGCGCGGGGTCCGGCCTGCCGTCTCGCCATCTCGCATTGGACGCGGGCCACGTGCGGCACGCACAGCCCCGGCGCCCGGTCTAAAGCGGCCAGGCCCGGTCCAGGCCGCTTGTCGCAATCCGGGCTGGGATAATGGGGCGCTCCATGAACACAGCCGCAGCGCGCGCCCTGCCGACCATCGAATTCCCGCCAGAACTGCCCATTTCCGCACGCCGTGCGGAAATAGAGGCGGCGGTGGCAGAAAATCAGGTCATCATCGTCTGCGGTGAAACCGGGTCGGGCAAGACCACGCAACTGCCCAAGATGATGCTGGCCATGGGCCGGGGCCGAATGGTCGATGGGCCGGCTCAAAAAGCGCAGCGCATCGGTCACACGCAGCCTCGCCGAATTGCGGCCACCAGCGTCGCGCGCCGGATCGCGCAGGAGTTGCGGACGCCGCCGGGCGAGGTGGTCGGCTACAAGGTGCGCTTCCAGGAGCAGGTGACGCCCGCTGCGTCGATCAAGCTCATGACCGACGGCATCCTGCTTGCCGAGACGCAGAGCGATCCGCTGCTGCAAGCGTACGACACGATCATCATCGACGAGGCGCACGAGCGCAGCCTGAACATCGACTTCCTGCTGGGCTACCTCAGGCAGATCCTGCCCAGGCGGCCCGATCTCAAGCTCATCATCACGTCGGCCACCATAGACGCCGACCTGTTTGCGCGCCACTTTGGCGATGGCGACAAGCCGGCGCCGGTGCTCATGGTCTCCGGGCGCCTGTACCCGGTGGAGCAGCGGTACCGGCCTTTTGAAGAAAGCCGGGAGTACGGCCTGAACGAGGCCATTGCCGACGCGGTTGACGAGCTTTGGCAAGGCGCCGGCACCGGTGGCGACATCCTGGTCTTCCTGCCGGGAGAACGCGAGATCCGCGACGCTGCGCGGCACCTGCAAAATCACCTGGCGCGCGATGCCCGGCTGCGCGAGGCCGAGGTGCTGCCGCTGTTCTCGCGCCTGTCACCGGCCGAGCAGGCGCGCATCTTTGACACACATGCCCGGCGCCGCATCGTGCTGGCGACCAACGTCGCCGAAACCTCGCTGACCGTGCCGGGCATAGGCGCCGTCATAGACGCCGGCACCGCCCGCGTCAAGCGCTACAGCTACCGCAACAAGGTCGAGCGGCTGCTTGTGGAACCGATCAGCCAGGCAGCGGCCAACCAGCGGGCAGGCCGCTGCGGCCGCGTTGCCGATGGCATCTGCATCCGGCTGTACAGCGAGCAGGACTTTGCCAGGCGGCCCGAATTCACCGACCCGGAGATCCTGCGCTCGTCGCTGGCAGGCGTCATCCTGCGCATGATGAGCCTGAACCTGCTGGGACCGGACAGCGAGGTGACGGACTTTCCGTTCCTGCAACCACCATCCGCTCGCGCCGTTGCCGACGGCTACCAGTTGCTGGCCGAGCTGGGCGCCATCGACGAGCAGCGGCAACTGACGGCCACCGGCCGCGCGGTGGCCCGCCTGCCGCTGGACCCGCGCATCGCCCGCATGATCGTGGCCGGCCGCGATGGCGGCGCGCTGCATGAAATCATGGTCATTGCCAGTGCGCTGAGTACGCCGGACGTGCGCGACCGGCCGCTGGACAAGCAGGCGCAGGCCGACCAGCAGCATGCGCGCTTCAACGACGCCAAGAGCGAATTCATCAGCTACCTCAAGCTCTGGCAGTGGCTGCAAGAGGCGCGCGGCGGCAAGCCGGCGGCCGTGCCCAGCGCAAAACCACCGCAGCGGGCCGACAAGGCGAACCTGGCCGCGCTACCCGTTGCCAAGCGGGCAGAGCGGGCCAGGGCGGCAGCCCAGGCGCAGCTGCAGCAGGCCGGCGCTGGCGCCAAGCCCACGCGGCGGCTGAGCAACCGGCAGTACGAGCGCCTGCTGCGCGAGCATTACATCAACCCGCGCCGCGTGCGCGAGTGGCGCGACGTGTACCGCCAGCTGCACACCGTGGTGCGCGAGCGCCGCTGGCAGGACAACCCGCAGCCCGCAGGCTACGAGGCGGTGCACAAGGCGCTGCTGGCCGGCCTGCTGGGCAACGTGGGCTGCCGCCGCGACGACGGGGAAGGGCGGCAGCACAAGACAGGCGACTACCTGGGTGCCCGGGGCATCCGCTTCTTTGTGCACCCGGGCTCGCGCATCGGCAAGAAGCGCGCGCGCTGGGTGGTTTGTGCCGAGCTGGTCGAGACCTCGCGCCTGTACGGCCGTACGCTGGCGCAGATCCAGCCGCAATGGATAGAAGAGGTCGCCGGCGATCTGCTGAAAACGCACATAGACGGGGCGCACTGGGAAAAAAAGGCCGGCCAGGTCGTGGCTTTCGAGCGGGGCCTGCTGTATGGCCTGATGATCTACCAGGGGCGCCGCGTCGACTACAGCCGGGTGGACCCGACGGGCGCGCGCGACATCCTCATCCGCCAGGCGCTGGTCGGTGGCGACTGGCCGCAGGCGTGGCAGCAAACGCTGCCGTTCCTGCAAGCCAACGCCAGGCTGGCCCGGCGCGTTGAGAACATGCAGCACAAGTCCAGGCGCCAGGACCTGCTGGTTGACGATGCGCTGGTCCATGCGTTCTACGATGCGCAGATTCCAGACTATATCTGCACCGGCCAGCAGCTGCAGGACTGGTACCGCAAGGCATCCCGCGACAACCCGCGCCTGCTGCACATCACGCAGGACGAGCTGATGCGACACGAGGCGGCCGGCGTCACCACCGAGGCTTTTCCCAGGCTGGTGCGCCTGGGCGGCGTGGACTGCAGCGCCCGCTACCTGCACGCGCCCGGCGCTGAAGAGGACGGGCTGACCGTCACGGTGCCGCTGTTTGTGCTCAACCAGATCGACCAGCAGCAAGCCGAGTGGCTGGTCCCGGGCATGCTGGAAGAAAAAATTGCGGCCTTGCTCAAGACCTTGCCACAAAAGGCAAGGCACCGCCTGCGGCCGCTGGAGCAGACCGCAGCCGAGCTGGCCGGGCTGTTGCGCGCCGACACCCAGTTTGCCCAGGGCGACTTGCTGCAAAAGCTGGTCGGCCTGGTGCGGGAGCGCACCGCGCTGGAAATCCGGGCGTCTGACCTGCGACTGACGGAAATACCGCCGCACCTGTTCATGAACTTCATCGTGACTGGCGAGCACGGCCGCCGCTTGGCAATGAGCCGCGACCTGGCCGCGCTCAAGGACGAACTGGGTAGCCAGGCACGTGGTGCGTTCCAGGCACTGGTGCAGCTCAAGACACGCAAGCCGGCAGCAAAAAAGAAACCGCCGGCGGCCGCAGCGAAGGGCGGTCAGGTCGCCACGGCAGGCCAGCAAGCTCCGGAGCCGCCACCGGCTGCCACCCTGTTGTCCGCCGACGCGCGCCACACCGACTGGGACTTCGGCCCCTTGCCGGAGCTGATGGAGCTGCGCCGCAAGGGGCAGACGCTGATCGGTTTCCCCGCGCTCATCGACCATGGGGACAGCGTGGGCCTGGAGGTGTTTGACGAACCCGAGGTTGCCGCTGAACGGCACCGCAGCGGCCTGCGCCGCCTGTTTGCGCTGCAGGTGTCCGACGCGCTCAGGCAGCTGCGCAAGAACCTGCCGGACATGCAGAAGACGGCGCTGCTCTACATGCCGCTGGGCACGCGCGACGAGCTGCTGGACCAGATCCTGCACGTGGCGCTGGAGCGCGCGTTCATGGAACCGGAGCTGCCCGCCGACACCGAGGCGTTTGCGGCGCGCCTGGCCCAGGGGCGAACGCGGCTGGTCCTGATCGCGCAGGAGGTGGCCCGCCTGGCGGGCGCCATCCTGGCCGAATACGCTGCGGCCCAGCGCCGCATCCGGGAAGCAAAAAACACACCCGATCTGGCGCGCGATGCGGCCGAGCAGCTGCAGCGCCTGGTGCCGCCCGCGTTCCTGGCCACGACGCCCTGGCCGGCGCTGCGCCATCTGGAGCGCTATCTCAAGGCCGTGAACCTGCGCTTTGACAAGTATCCCAAGAATCCGGAGCGCGACGCCAAGAACATGGCAGCCATCCGCTCTCTGGAAGAGCGCTACTGGCGGCACGTGGCGCAGCGCAAGGGGCAGCAGGGCCCGCGCCTGCGCGAGTTCCGCTGGATGCTCGAAGAACTGCGCGTCGGCCTGTTTGCGCAGGAGCTGCGCACGCCCATGCCCGTCAGCATCAAGCGGCTGGAAAAGGCCTGGGCACAACTCATGGCATGACCCTAGATTCCGCAGTTGACCGCTTATTTTCTTTGGCAGCTATTTGTTATTGCTTGAGTTTTTGCGTTTTTCAATGTCCACCCATCAGGTGAAGACGCTATGCGCCTGATCGCACAGCGCTGGACGCGCCATGCTGCGTTGCTCCGCCTTGCAGACAGTAGTCTGCGGCGTTGTCGCCCTTGCAGGGCGCCCCGCAGCCAGAGGCTGCTTCTGTTCGTGCTGTCCAAAGGTGCGCAGGCACCTTTGGAGCCGCAGCACTCACCCTTGCCTGACACGCCCTTCGCTGCACGCTCAGGCGCATCCAACTGCGAAATCTAGGGTGACACACGAGGACAACATTAATGACCAGCTACCTGTTCCGCCCGCTGCAAATCGGCAGCCTGCACCTGCGCAACCGCGTCGTGGTGAGCCCCATGTGCCAGTACAGCGCCAGCGAGGGGTCGGCCACGGCCTGGCACCGCACGCACTGGGGCACGCTGGTCCACAGCGGCGCGGCGCTGGTCATGGTGGAGGCCACCGCGGTGGCAGCAGAAGGCCGCATCACGTACGCGGACCTGGGCCTGTACAGTGATGCAAACGAACACGCGATGGCGCATGTGCTGCAAGATTTGCGCCGCCACAGCGACACGCCGCTGGGCATCCAGCTGGGCCATGCCGGGCGCAAGGCGTCCAGCGAAGTGCCGTGGCGGGGTGGCCGGCTGCTCGATGCCGGCAACGCCCGGGGCTGGCAGCGGCTGGCACCTTCCGCAGCGCCGTTGACGGCAAGCGAACCGGCTCCGCTGGCGCTGGACGCGCGCGACATGAAGCGCATCCGGGAAGCCTTTGCCGCCAGCGCCCGGCGCGCGGCGCGGCTGGATTTCTCTACCGTGCAACTGCACTTTGCCCATGGCTATCTCATGCACCAGTTCCTGTCGCCCATCGCCAACGGAAGAACCGACGCCTACGGCGGCACGCTGGAAAACCGCATGCGCTACCCACTGGAAGTGCTCGATGCCGTGCGCCAGGCGTGGCCGGACAAGCCCCTGGGCATCCGCGTCTCGGCCACCGACTGGATCGACGGGGGCTGGGACCTGCAACAAACGCTGGCGCTGGCCGAAGGCGCCAAGGCGCTGGGCTGCGACTGGATAGACGTGTCCAGCGGCGGGATTTCACCCGCGCAGAAAATCGCTGCCGGGCCGGGCTACCAGGTCCCGTTCGCGCGCGCGGTTCGCCAGTCCACCGGCCTGCTGACCGGCGCAGTGGGGCTCATCACCGGCGCGCAGCAGGCCGAGGACATCATTGCCAATGGCAGCGCGGATCTGGTGTCGTTGGCACGAGCCATGCTGTGGAACCCGCACTGGCCGTGGCAGGCCGCGGCTGAACTCGGCGCCGACGTCGTCGCGCCGCCGCAATACTGGCGCAGCGCACCAAGAGGGGTGCGCGGCGTCTTTCGCAACCACCAGGACGGTGCGCGCGGCAGTGCCGTGAAGTAGGGCTGGCAACAGAACCGGCTGGCTGCCAGCGGCGTCGTGCAATGGATCCACGGCTTCTTCGCCATGGCGCCAGGCGCTCATCTTGCGCCACAGGCCGTCGAGAAACGGCTTGCCCTTTTGCTGCGTTGAAATCGGGTGAAACCCGGCTTTTCGAAGTGGCTCATCTTGCCGGTTCATCACCTCGTTGTCGTGACAGGACAAATCAACACGGACGTTGTCCGCCCAAACCTTCCCTTGCTGCGAATGATTTCTGCGCCCCTTGTCATATCGCTGTCAGCGGTGGCCAGGTGTCCACCGTGGTCATTTTTGGCGCATTGGCGTGGCTGTTGCTGCTCTTCATGGCCACGCTGCTTGCCGTTGGCAGCGTGCAAAAGCTGATGCTCACGTTGCTGGTGGGGCTGGCTGCAGCGTCGGCGTTCGAGGTCGACAGATTGGGCATCGTGATCGATCGCCAGATGGTGCAAAGCATGGCCATCGCCGCCACGACCGAAGCCGGGCATCTGCTGACGACCGACTTCCTGGGTTATTTTTTCCTGCACGCCACCCCCCGGCTGCTGCTGATTTTTTGGCCTCAGGTACGGTGACACAAGCCTGTGCCCGCCGGCTTACGTGATGCAGTCGTCCGCTGAAAGCGACAGCGGCAGTTGGCCATAATTTTCTAAATTTGCATTCGTATCGCTAGACGCGTAACGACGGTTACGGTAAATTTGCAACCATGAAGACTGATTCATGGCTAATGCTGATTTACAAGGTGCCCTCCGAGCCATCGGCGAAGCGCGTCGCCCTCTGGCGCCGGTTGAAGGGCCTGGGTGCGATCTACCTGCAAAGCGGAGTCTGCCTGCTGCCCAAGACGGTGCGCCATGTGCGCCACGTAAAAATGATCGAAAACGACATTGCCGCCATGGGAGGCGAGGCGGTGATCCTGGAGACTGTCGCCTTCGACCAAGGTCAACGTGAAAAGGTGCTGGCGAGTTTCACCCAGGATCGTGATGACCAGTATCGCGAGTTCATTGGAAAATGCGAGGCCTTCGAAGCCGAGATCGCCAAGGAGTTTGCAAAAAATAAGTTCACCTATGCCGAGCTTGAGGAAGAAGAGGCCGAACTCAAGAAACTTCAGGGCTGGCTGGAAAAGATCCGGAAGCTCGACTTCTATGGCGCCCCCTTGGCCAAAGAGGCAAGCGATTGGCTGCGCCGTTGCGAGGAGCTGCTCGACGGATATGCGCAGCGCGTGTTCGATGAACAAGGCGGGAACCAATGATGTCCGGAAAGCCGGCCCAGACCCTGGCAAACACTTCGGGCCGTCGGTCGCAATCACTCTGGCGAAAGATCCCATCCGGGGTGTGGGTGCTCGGTTGTGTCAGCCTGCTGATGGATCTGTCCTCCGAGATGATCCACGCGCTGTTGCCTGCATACCTGGTGACTGTGCTCGGAGCTTCCGCGCTCACCGTCGGGATGCTGGAGGGTGTCGCCGAGGCGACGGCTGCCATCACCAAGGTCTTCTCCGGCGCGCTGAGCGACTGGCTCGGCCGGCGCAAGCTGCTGGCGGCCATCGGCTATGGCCTTGCGGCACTGACCAAACCGGCGTTTCCGCTGGCTCCGTCCGTTGGCTGGTTGTTCGCGGCGCGATTTATCGACCGGGTCGGCAAAGGCGTCCGCGGGGCGCCACGGGACGCGCTCGTGGCCGATATGGCTCCACTTCACCTGCGCGGCGCTTGCTTTGGCTTGCGCCAGTCGCTGGATACGATCGGTGCCTTTCTGGGACCGCTCCTGGCCATCGGCCTGATGTGGCTGACGGCGGATCACTTCCAGGCGGTGTTTTGGGTAGCGGTCATACCGGCGCTGCTGTCGGTCGTGCTGATTGTCGTTGGCGTGAGTGAGCCTGATCGGCCACGGGATCAGCGGTCGGTTCGCATGCCTCTGCATCGCGATGAGTTGCGCCGCCTCAGTCGGGGCTATTGGTGGGTTGTGGCCCTGGCGACGGTGTTTACGCTGGCCCGCTTCAGCGAAGCCTTTCTCATCCTGCGGGCACAGTCGGTCGGCCTGTCGCTGACACTGGTTCCGCTCGTTCTGGTGATCATGAGCCTGGTCTATTCCCTGTCGGCCTTTCCAGTCGGGATTCTGTCCGATCGGGTCGACAGAGTGAAGGTTCTCGTCGTTGGCTTGGCGTTGCTCGTTCTGGCCGACCTCATTCTGGCTTATTCGAGCGGTATCGTCGGCATCGGAATCGGCGTCGCATTCTGGGGTCTGCACATGGGCTTCACGCAAGGCTTGCTCGCGACCTTGATCGCCGAAGCGGCGCCAGTCGACCTGCGCGGTACCGCCTTTGGCATGTTCAATCTCATCACTGGCGTGGCATTGCTCGCCGCCAGTGTCATCGCCGGCGCCCTATGGGATGCGGCCGGTCCGCAAGGCACCTTCCTCGCGGGAGCCGGCTTCGCCGCGCTCGCGCTTGCCGGTTTGCAGCTTCTGCGCGGGCGGCTGGGAAAAGTACACCTTGGTTCAACTTGACCAGCACTCATCAGGCACCCCACCACGGGATGCATGAAGGCGCATTTTGAAACCCGAATCGAGCGTCAACAATGTACGAACTTGACGCAGGGGGGCTGCCACCGGCATCTTCGCTGCCATAGTGGTCTGGCTCCTTTACCGCGAAGGCTCACGACTCGACCGCCTGCTCACCAGCATCTGGTAATCATCCAGAGACGATTCTTATGATCGAGAGATTGTTCAACGCCATCCTGCCATCCATCGAGCACTTCCACACACTGGGTTATTGGGTGGCCTTCTTTGCGGCTTTGCTGGAAACGGCGCTTGTGGCCGGGTTGTTTGTGCCCGGCTCGACCCTGCTGCTGTTGCTGGGGGCCTTGGCGGCCGGCAGTTACCTGGACT
Organism: Ottowia sp.; assembly: GCA_023228705.1. Classification (GTDB taxonomy): domain Bacteria; phylum Pseudomonadota; class Gammaproteobacteria; order Burkholderiales; family Burkholderiaceae_C; genus Ottowia. The sequence continues at coordinate 27,331 of JALOAS010000020.1, forward strand.
TCGGTGATCTGTTGTGGTTCGCCATCGCCGGCGCCGTTCTTGGCGACAATTTCAATTTCTGGCTTGGAGAACGTTACGGCAAGAAATGGACGTGCGGCGGCATCTGGTTTCTGACCCCGGATCATTTCGAGCAAGCCCACCGCTTTTTTGATCGGCATGGCGCAAGGAGCGTCTTTCTCGGGCGCTTCATACCGAGCGTCAAGGAAATTGCGCCATTCGTCGCCGGCACAGTAGGGATGCGGTATCGCACGTTCCTGCTCTGGAACGTCCTGGGCGCCATCGGGTGGGGACTACAGTGGGTCGGCGGTGGCTACCTGTTCGGGCAGTCGCTCAAGATTGCGCAAACGTGGATGTCGCGCGCCGGGATGGTGCTGGTGGCCGTGCTGATCGCCTGGGCGCTGCTTTGGCTCTTTAAGCGCTTCGTCGTGCACAAGGGCCGGGAAACGTGGAGGGTGGCGGTTTCGCTCATCCGCTCGGTCAAGGAGGCGCTGGGTCGAAATCCCTATGTACGGCGATGGGTGCACCGACATCCGGAGAGCATCCGCCTGCTCGCAAATCGTGTCGATCGCACGCATTTTCAGGGCTTGCCGCTGACAGTTCTTGCCCTGGCGTTTACCTATGTGCTGGCCTTGTTTGCGGGCATTGTCGAGGATGTTGTCACCGCCGATCCGATTGTCGCGATTGATCACGCAACGGCCCAACTGGTCGCCACTTTCCGCGCGCCGGCCGCCATTCCTCCGTTCGTGTGGATAACCGATCTGGGTCAAGCGCCGGTGGTTGGAGTGCTGTTGGTTATAGCGTGCCTTTTGCTCTGGCTCATGAACCGGAAATATGCGATTGTGGGCTTGCTGGCGTCGAGCCTGGGAGCGGCGGCTTTCAGCGCGCTGGGCAAATTGGCCTTTGAGCGGCCACGGCCGACTGGAGCCGTTCTGCTCGAAGCGTCCTATTCCTTTCCGAGCGGGCACGCTACCAGCGCCGTCGCCTTCTACGGTTTCTTGGGCTATCTGTTGATCCGCTCAGCGACCCGGTGGAAGGTGCGGGTCAACCTGTTCTTCGCGACCGCTGCGCTGGTACTCCTGATCGGCTTGAGCCGCATCATGCTCGGCGTGCACTATCTGAGTGACATCTGGGCAGGTTACCTGGTCGGTGCACTTTGGCTTATTGTGGGCATCAGCCTGACGGAATGGCTGAGTGCAGGCGGGCAAATTGCTTGGAATACACCAACCGAAAGCCGCCGAAAGTTGGCGGCGTTCAGTCTTGTCGCGATCTCGGCCGCCGGGTTCGTTGCCTATGCCGCCACTCGCACGCCGGCACCCCCGGTTTCTGCACCGGAAACAATAATCCAAGTCAATCGCCCTTTGGACGAAATGCTGCGTACTCAAAAACTTACAGGTACATCGTCTCTGCTCGGCGCGTCTGAACAGCCGCTATCGTTTGCCGTCGTCACGCCAAACGCGGACGCGTTGTCCGCACTTCTGAGCCGGGCAGGCTGGCTCCCCGCCGATAGTCCGGGTCCGAAAAATCTGCTGCGCCTTGCCCGACAGGGTCTGGATTACACCACGGCACCGCTCGCGCCAGCGCTCTGGAACAACCGTGTCAACGATCTGGCTTTCGAACGGCCGATTCAGGATTCGCAGGGTAGGGCGGTTGCAACTATCCGGCTATGGCAAACCCCTTTCCGTGTCGGGGTGAAACAGATCTTCGTGGGAGTGGCGCGGACATACAACGGCATCCGCTGGGGCATTCTCCATACGGTCTCGCCCGATGTGGATGCAGCAGCTGAACGATTTGTTGAATCGCTCAAGCAGTCCGGACAGCCGTTCACGATCTGCCAACGCTCGCTGACCGTGCCGATGATGGGCTCGTATTTGATGGGCGACCGTTTCTTCACACGGGGGCAAATATGGCTGCTCGATCCGGGTGGCGGCACTGATGCCGCAGATATCTGCGGCGCTCACGGGCCAAGGCAATGAAAAACCAGTCGTTCCCGAGAAAAGTACGCAATGCGCTCTCCGGCATCGGTTTCGCGTGGGCTAAGGAAGGTGTTCGAAACGACGATACAGCGAGCTTTTGATGAGCAAATTTCGCAATGTCGCCGAATCTGGTTTTGCAGCGGTCAGATGGACCCCAAATGTGTGTGTCTTGGCTCCATATCGACCCGTTGGCGATGATTCCCCAGATTCCGGGCGCACCTATCCTGCCGCGGCCTGCAAAATTCTCTTGCGCACCATCCACAGATTGGCCAGGGCAAACAGTGTGTGCAACTGCGCCGTGTTCTTGGCAAGTCCCCGGTAGCGTATCTTGACATGTCCGAACTGAAGCTTGAGCACGCGAAACGGATGCTCCACCTTGGAGCGGATGCGCGCCTTGGTGCGATCAAGCCGGTCGGTCAGCACATCTGCTTCCCCCTTCTTGACCAGCTTGCGCCGCTTGCCGGGCATCTTCGCCACATGCCACGTGACATCAGGATGACGGTCCTTGACCTGCTGGCGCTTGTGCGCACCGCGGTAGCCCGAGTCGGCAAATACATCCGCTTCACCGCCGTGCAGCAGCTTGTGCGCCTCGGTGAGGTCGTGTGCATTGGCAGGTGTCGTAGTCACGGTGTGCACCAGGCCAGAGTCAGCGTCCACGCCGATATGTGCCACCTGTGCGGCCTCGCTGCGCTCGTGACCGCATCCCGCTGCGCGGGACCGCCCTGCGGGCGTCCAGCGCCTTCGGCTGGTCATCCCAAAGTGCCACTGATTCCCTTTCTTGGTCGTTCGCAGCTGTGCGCTCGCGCTGCTCACCATCTCGGGATCACGCGTACCACCCTTGTTCTTGGTGGAGCTGGGCGCGGCAATGATGGTGGCATCCACCGCCGTGCCTTCCTTCAGCATCAGGCCACGACCGGCCAGCAGCTCGGAGACGGCGCCAAAGATCTGCTTGGACAGATCGTGACGCTCCAGCAGATGGCGAAAACCGAAGGTTTCACCAAAACCGAAGGTTTCACCAAAACCGAAGGTTTCACCAAAGCGCAAGATGCTGACCCGGTCGGGGATGCGAGAGGTGCGGCCAAGACCGGCGAACTGTTGGTACAACGGCACATCAAACAGCGCTTCTTCCATGGCCACATCCGTGAGGCCAAACCACTGCTGCAAGAAGTGGATGCGCAGCATGATTTCAACATCAAAGGGTGGGCGGCCGGTCTTGGCGCGAGAGGCATGCGGCTCGATCAGCGCGAGCGGCTCGGCCCAAGGGCACCACCTGCTCCATCTCACCCAGAAACACCGCCTTGCGCGTGTGGCGGCGGCTCAGGTCAAGGCCAAGATCTCGCTGTTTGGGCCTCACCTGGAGCTATTGTCCGGAGCGCTCCTGCGTCAGACAAGTCGAAGGTGGGGTGTTGAACACCCTCCCCAATTCTTCCCTTGCTGCGAATGATTTCTGCATACCTGTCATATTCCTGTCATACGGGCTTCTTATAGTTTGCGAACACCTTTCAACGACAGAGGATTGCAATGAAAATGAAGTTCTGCACCACCATGATGGGCTTGGCAACCGTTTCTGTGGCCTGCGCGCTGCCGGCCAGCGCGCAGGACGTCACCGGTGCCGGCGCCACCTTTCCGGCGCCCGTCTATGCCAAATGGGCGTCCGACTACCATAAAGCCACTGGCGCCAAGATCAATTATCAGCCCGTGGGCTCGGGTGCCGGTATCCGCCAGATCGAAGGCAAAACGGTTGACTTTGGCGCCTCCGACATGCCGCTCAAGGACGCTGAGCTGGATGCAAAGGGGCTGCTGCAATTTCCGACCGTGATTGGCGGCGTGGTGCCCATCATCAACGTCAAGGGCGTCGCTCCGGGCCAGATGAAGCTCAATGGCCAGGTCCTTGGCGACATTTACCTGGGCAGGATCACCCGGTGGAACGACGCGGACATCAAGGCGCTGAACCCGGACCTGGATTTGCCGGACGCTGCCATCGCTCCGGTGCGCCGTGCCGATGGTTCAGGCACGACCTTCATCTTCACCAACTACCTGAGCAAGGTCAACGCCGAGTGGCAGACCCAAGTGGGCGAGGGCACGGCAGTGAACTGGCCGGTGGGCACCGGCGGCAAGGGCAACGAAGGGGTGGCCGCGTTCGTGGGCAGGCTGGCCAATGCCATCGGCTATGTGGAATACGCTTATGTCAAGCAAAACGACATGACCTACACCCTGCTGCAAAATGCCGACGGTCACTTCGTGGCGCCCAGGGCTGCTGCCTTCAAGGCGGCCGCCGCCGGCGCCGATTGGGACCAGAGCTTTTATCAGATCCTGACCGAACAGCCGGGTGCAAACGCCTGGCCCATCAGCGGTGCCACCTTCATCTTGATGCACCAGAAGCAGGACAAACCAGCGAAAGCGGCCGCCGCACTCAAGTTTTTTGAATGGGCCTACCAAAACGGTGACCCCGCGGCCGACGCGCTCGACTATGTGCCGTTGCCGGCCGGCGTGAAGGAGATCGTGATGACAAGCTGGAGCAGGATCAAGGATGGATCCGGCCATGTCGTCGAGTACCGGTAAACCCGTCAGCGGCTGTCCTTTGCCAGTGGCATGATGCAAGAGGCCATTGACCTGTCCGCCACGCTTGCACCCGGGCAACCGCCGCCGGCGTGGCCGGTCACGGGGCCGCGCCGGCAGCACCGCTCCGGCCCGCTGCTGGACCGGTTGTTCGGCTGGGCCGCGGCGGGCGCAGCCTGGTTGACGCTGGGCCTGCTGCTTGGCATCCTGGTCTCACTGCTGATTGGCGCCTGGCCCGCCATCCGGGAATACGGGCCTGGGTTTCTCACCAGCGCCGTCTGGGATCCGGTCAGGAACGAGTACGGCGGGCTGGTCATGATCTACGGCACGCTGGCCAGCTCGTTCATTGCACTGGTGATCGCCGTGCCCGTCAGTTTTGGCATTGCGCTGTTTTTGACGGAGCTGTCACCGCCCTGGCTCAAGCGGCCGCTGGGCACGGCCATAGAGCTGCTGGCTGCGGTGCCGTCCATCGTCTACGGTATGTGGGGACTGCTGGTATTTGGTCCCATTTTGGCAACGTACGTGCAGCAGCCCATGCAAACCCTGTTCGCCGGCATACCCTACCTGGGCGCGCTGTTTTCGGGGCCACCGGTGGGTATCGGCATTTTGTCGGCCGGCATCATCCTGGCGATCATGATCATCCCCTTCATCGCCGCGATCATGCGCGACGTGTTTGAGGTGACGCCAGCGCTGCTCAAGGAATCGGCGTACGCCCTGGGCGCAACCACCTGGGAGGTGGTGTCCAGGATCGTGCTGCCGCACACCAAGGCCGGCGTCATGGGCGGCATCACGCTGGGCCTGGGCCGCGCGCTGGGCGAGACCATGGCGGTGACCTTCGTCATCGGCAACTTCAACCAGCTCGACTCACTGAGCCTGTTCGAGGCCGCCAACAGCATCACCTCGGTACTGGTGAACGAGTTCGCCGAGGCCGCCCCCGGCCTGCATCAGGCGGCCCTGCTTTATCTGGCACTGGTGTTGTTCCTGATCACGTTTGTGGTGCTGACCCTGTCCAGGCTGCTGCTGGCACGGTTGCGCAAGAATGAAGGAGTCCGTGCATGAGCAGCGTCGGGCAGCCGGATGCACGTCTGGCCGAATTTGTACGGCGCAAGCGCACCAACCGCATGGCGCTGTCGCTGTCGCTGGCGGCGATGCTGTTTGGCCTGTTCTGGCTGGCCTGGATCCTGTGGACCACGGTGCGCCTGGGGCTCAGCGGGCTGGCACTGGCCACCTTCACGGAAATGACGCCGCCGCCCAACGAGGCGGGAGGACTTGCCAACGCCATCTACGGCTCGCTCGTCATGGTGGCCACGGCCACCTTCATCGGCACGTGCATTGGCGTCATGGCCGGCATTTACCTGGCCGAGTACAACCCCAGGGGCTGGCTCGCGTCGGTGACGCGCTTTGTCAATGACAGTCTGCTGTCGGCCCCGTCCATTGTCATCGGGCTCTTCGTCTATGTGGTTGTCGTGGCCCGCTTCAAGTCGTTTTCAGGGTGGGCGGGAGCACTGGCGCTGGCACTGATCGTGATCCCGGTGGTGATACGCGCCACCGAGAACATGCTGCAACTGGTGCCCGCCAGCATGCGCGAGGCCGCCTATGCGCTGGGCGCGCCCAAGTGGAAAGTCATCCTTGGCATCACCCTGCGCGCCGCTCGGGTGGGCGTGGTAACCGGGGTTCTGCTGGGCATGGCCCGCGCTGCGGGCGAGACGGCGCCGCTGTTGTTTACCGCCTTGAGCAACCAGTTCTGGAACGCTGACATGAGTCAGCCCATGGCCAGCCTGACCGTGACCATCTTCAAGTTTGCCATGAGCCCCTATGAGAACTGGCAAAACCTGGCGTGGGCCGGCGTGCTCCTGATCACCGCCGCCGTGCTTGCGCTGAATATCCTGGCCCGCGTGCTGACGCGCAATAAATGAGGCGGCAAACGGGCCAGGCAAGTCAAATGCAACACATCATGATGACAACCGCCAACACAAAACCGAAAATTGCGATCCGGGACCTGAACTTTTATTACGGCAAATTCCACGCCCTCAAGAACATCAATCTGGACGTGCCGGAAAACAGGGTCACGGCGTTCATCGGCCCCTCCGGTTGCGGCAAATCAACGCTGCTGCGCACCTTCAACCGCATGTTCGAGCTTTATCCGGAGCAGCGCGCAGAAGGCCGGATCCTGCTCGATGGCGAGGACTTGCTGACGTCGCGGCAGGACGTGGCCCTGCTGCGCGCCAGGATGGGCATGGTGTTTCAAAAGCCGACGCCGTTCCCGATGTCGATCCACGACAACATCGCCTTCGGCGTCAGGCTGTTTGAGCGCCTGAACGCCACCGATATGGAAGAGCGCGTCGAATGGGCCCTGCGCAAGGCCGCGCTGTGGAGCGAAGTGAAGGACAAGCTGAACCAGAGCGGCACCAGCCTGTCGGGTGGCCAGCAGCAGCGCCTGTGCATTGCGCGTGGCATTGCCATCAAGCCCGAGGTCTTGTTGCTTGATGAACCCTGCTCGGCGCTCGATCCCATTTCCACCGCCAAGATCGAGGAGCTGATTGCCGAGCTCAAGGACGATTACACCGTGGTGCTGGTCACGCACAACATGCAGCAGGCCGCGCGCTGCAGCGATTTCACGGCCTACATGTATCTGGGCAGTCTCATCGAATTTGGCGTCACCGAAGAGCTGTTCTTCAAGCCCCGACGCAAAGAGACCGAAGATTACATCACCGGCCGCTTTGGCTGACCATGAAAGTATGAACCTAGAATCCGCAGTTGACCGCTTATTTTCTTTGGCAGCCATTTGTTATTGCTCGAGTTTTTGTGTTTTTCAATGCCCACCCATCAGGTGAAGACGCTATGCGCCTGATCGCACAGCGCTGGCCGCGCCATGCCGCGTTGCTCCGCCTTGCAGACAGTAGTCTGCGGCGTTGTCGCCCTTGCAGGGCGCCCCGCAGCCAGAGGCAGCTTCTGTTCGTGCTGTCCAAAGGTGCGCAGGCACCTTTGGAGCCGCAGCACTCACCCTTGCCTGACACGCCCTTCGCTGCACGCTCAGGCGCATCCAACTGCGGAATCTAGGATGAAAGCAAACACCATGTCCAACAAGCATTTGTCAACCCAGTTTGACAGCGATCTGAGCAGCGTCTCGGCGCGCGTCATGGAGATGGGCGGACTGGCCGAATCGCAGATCCGGCAGGCGATTCATGCGCTCGCCACGTTCAGCGCCGAAGCGGCCGAGCAGGTGATAGCGGTGGAGCCGCGCGTGAACGCGATGGAAATCCAGATCGACCGTGAGCTGGCGTCCATCATTGCGCTGCGCCAGCCCACGGCGCGCGACCTGCGCTTGCTGATTGCCATCTCCAAGACCACGACCAATCTGGAGCGGGTCGGTGACGAGGCCAAAAAAATTGCGCACAAGGTCAAGTCCATCATCGACAGCGGCACCGTGCTGACCCTGCCGTCTTCCGAGTTGCGGATCGCTGCCGACCTGGCGTCGGCCTTGCTGCACAAGGCGCTGGATGCGTTGGCCCGGCTGGACACGGCCGCAGCGCTGAGCATTGTCAAGGAGGACGACTTGATCAACGAGGAGTTCTCAGGTTTTGTGCGCAAGCTCATCACCTACATGATGGAAGACCCGCGTACCATTTCCGCGAGCCTGGATTTGCTGTTCATCGCCAAGGCGATCGAGCGCATCGGCGATCACGCCAAGAACATTGCCGAGTTCATCATCTACATCGTCGAGGGCACCGACGTGCGTCACACGACCATGGAGCAGATCGAGTCGGCCGTGCGATGAACCAGCAGCCCCGCGTCCTGATTGTTGAAGACGAGCCGGACATTGCCGAGCTGGTTGCGGTCAACCTGCGTCACGGCGGTTTCGAGCCCGTCTGGGCACGCGACGGCGTCGCCGCGCAGCGTGAGATCGACGCCGTCCTGCCCGACGTGATCCTGCTGGACTGGATGCTGCCCGGACAAAGCGGCTTGACGCTGGCACGCCGGTGGCGCAGTCATGCCCGTACCAAGGGCGTTCCCATCCTGATGCTGACGGCGCGCGGCGACGAGCCCGACAAGGTGCAGGGGCTGGACGCGGGCGCGGACGACTACATTACCAAGCCTTTTTCAACCCGGGAGCTGCTTGCACGCATCCGCGCCGTGCTGCGCCGGCGCGCACCCGAGCAGGCTGGCACCAGCGTCAAGCTGGGGGCGCTCCTGGTCGATGCCGCGACGCACACGGTCATGTGGCAAGGGCAGCCCATCAAAATCAGCCCGACCGAGTTCAGGCTGCTCAACTACCTGATCAACCATCGCGACCGTGTGCACAGCCGCGCGCAGTTGCTGGACAAGGTCTGGGGCGATCACGTTTTCCTGGAAGAGCGTACGGTTGACGTCCACATCAAGCGCCTGCGTGAAGCGCTGGGCGCTGCGGGTGCCATGGTCGAGACCGTGCGCGGTACCGGCTACCGCCTGAGCGCGCCACCGGCGCCGACACGCCAGGATTGAGCGTCCCGACGGCGCCCGGCAGATCCCACCCGTCATGTTGGCCCGATTCATCACCTTTCTTGCGTTCCAGGCCGCTGGCGCTGGCGCCGGTGGCTGGCTGGCCGGGCCCTGGGCTGCTGCGGCCGGCATGGCGCTGGGGGGAGTGCTCTGGTTCAGTCTGGACCTGTGGCGCGCGTCCCGCGTGCTGCGCTGGCTCAAGGCCAACCAGGCCGGCGGCGCACCGGCGCTGCGCGGCCTGTGGGGCGAGGTCTCGCACCGCACCCGACGCCTGTTGCGCCAGCACGAGCAGCAAACACGGCACAGCCAGGCACGGCTGCAGGAATTTCTGGCTGCCGTCCAGGCGTCGCCCAACGGCGTGGTCTTGCTCGACAAGCTGGGACGCATCGCCTGGTGCAATCAGATCGCGGCCGATCATTTCGGGTTGGACGTTGCGCGCGACCTGCAGCAGCAAATCGGCAACCTGGTGCGCGATCCGGCCTTTGCCGCCTACTGCGCGTCGGCCACCCACGAACGCGAGCTGATCATGCATGGCGCGGGGAGCACGCCGGCGCGGCCGGTGCGCGTCTCGGTGCAGTTGCATCCCTACGGCAACGGGCGCCGGCTGCTGCTGTCGCGCGATGTCACCGCGCTGGAGCGGGCGCAAGCCATGCGCCGCGACTTCGTGGCCAACGTATCGCATGAAATCCGCACACCGCTGACTGTCCTGGCCGGCTTTGTCGAGACCCTGCGCACCTTGCCGCTGGAGCAGGCAGAGCGTGAGCGCTATCTGCAGTTGATGGCGCAGCAGGCGGGGCAGATGCAAAGCCTTGTCCATGATCTGCTGATGCTGTCGCGGCTGGAAGACAGCCCACCGCCAGACGCCGACCACTGGACACCGGTGTCGCCGCTGCTGGCGCAGTGTTTGCAAGAGGCGCAGA
>JALOAS010000132.1 GCA_023228705.1 Ottowia sp.
CCACTCCGCGTTGCAAATGCTCGCCATGGCACGGGCCATGCCTGCGCTTTGCGTCTTGATTGGACGGGCTTTGGCGATCCTCTCGGGCGCGATCAATTCATTCTCAAGCTCTGAGCCGTCAACACACCTGGAGCAAAGGCCGACACCATGGCAGAAGAAAAAATCACGGGCCACGCCCGCGTCGAGACCAACAACCTGCTGATGATCGTTCTCATCCTGCTGGTCGTTGCCGTGGGCGGGCTGGTCGAGATCGTCCCGCTGTTCTTCCAGAAGTCGACGACGCAGCCCATAGCCGGCATGCAGCCGTACACGGCCGCGCAGGTGGTGGGCCGCGACATCTACATCCGCGAGGGCTGCAACAACTGCCACTCGCAAATGGTGCGCCACCTGCTGTCCGAGTCGCTGCGCTACGGCCCCTATTCGGTTGCCGGCGAGTCGGTGTACGACCACCCGCACCTGTGGGGCAGCAAGCGCACCGGCCCGGACCTGGCGCGCGTGGGCGGCCGCTACAGCGACGACTGGCACCGCGTGCACATGATCAACCCGCGCGACGTGGTCCCCGAATCCAACATGCCCGCGTATCCGTGGCTGGAGAAGACGCCGGCCAACGTCCGCTCGGTGCAGCGGCACATGCGCGGGCTGCGCACGCTGGGTGCGCCGTACAGCGACGAGGACATCGCCAACGCGCCGGCCGAGCTGGAGGGCCAGAGCGAGCTGGACGTACTCATCGCCTACCTGCAGGGGCTGGGCGTGCACCGCCGCTGACCCCGGAGCCAGACCATGGACATCCATCTCTTGCGCAGTCTCTTCACCGTCCTGCTGTTTGCCATCTTCGTCGGCATCGTGCTCTGGGCCTGGTCGGGACGCAACCGCCCGCGCTTTGACGAGGCCGCGCTGCTGCCCTTTGCCGATGAACACGCCACGGCGGCGCCTGCCGCCGCCAGGAAAGACACGCCATGAGTGACTTCACCAGCCCCTTCTGGTCCATCTACGTGGCCGGGCTCACGCTGCTGGGCATCGCCGCCTGCGTGGCCCTGCTGTGGTGGACGCAGCGCATGAACACCGAGGTGCATGCCGACGACTCCACGGGCCACGTCTGGGATGAAACGCTGACGGAGAAGAACAACCCGCTGCCGCGCTGGTGGATAGGCATGTTTGCCATCAGCTGCGTGTTTGGCGTGGTCTACCTGCTGCTCTACCCCGGGCTGGGGTCTTTTGGCGGCTGGCTGGGCTGGTCGCAGGTGGAGCAGTTCGAGCGGCAGGTGCAGCAAAGCGAGGAAAAAACCGCGCCGATCTATGCGGCGTTTGAATCGCTGTCCATAGAGCAACTGGCCGGCAACAGCGACGCCATGGCCACGGGCGACCGCCTGTTCATGAACAACTGCGCGCAGTGCCATGGCTCGGACGCCCGCGGCAGCCTGGGCTTTCCGGACCTCACCGACGCGCACTGGAGCTGGGGCGGCACGCCGGCGCAAATCCTGCAGACCATTGCCGACGGACGCATTGGCAACATGCCGCCCATGGCCGCTGCCGTGGGCGATGAAAACGACGTGCGCAACGTGGCCAACTACGTGCTTTCCCTCTCCGGCGCGCCGCACGATGCAGAACGCGCCAAGGAAGGGGCCGCGAAATTCGCGGTGTGCGCCGCCTGCCACGGCACCGACGGCAAGGGCAATCCCGCGCTGGGCGCGCCCGACCTGACTGCAGGCATCTTCCGGCACGGCCCCGCCAGCGAAGCGCACATCATGGCCATGATCGAGAACGGCAAGGTCGCTGAAATGCCGGCCTGGGCGCACCGCTTCTCAACGCAACAGCTGCGCGTGCTGGCAGCCTACGTCTGGGGCCATGGCGGCGGCATTCCCGAGCCTGCCAAGGCGCAAGCCGCTGCTGAAACCAACGTCCAAGCCGGCTCCGACACGACCACAGACACACCCGCGCAACCGGCCGCTGGCGACGGGCCGGACTGATCGCAGGCACGGGCCGCCCGGTGGCAGCCCGGCGAGAGAGCCCATGGCAACCAGCAGCAACCTCGGCCTCGGCCGCCTGCAGGCCAGGCGCGGAAAAATCTATCCGCGCAGCGCCAAGGGGCTGTACACGCGCTGGCGCTGGTTCTTCGTGTTTGCCACGCAGCTCTTCTACTACGGCACGCCCTGGCTGCAGTGGAACGGCCGCCAGGCCATGCTGTTTGACCTGGAGGCGCGGCGCTTCTACCTCTTTGGCCTCGTGCTGTACCCGCAGGACGTGTTCTACCTGGCCGCGCTGCTCATCCTCTCGGCGCTGCTGCTGTTCCTGTTCACCGCGGTGGCCGGACGCCAGTGGTGCGGGTACACCTGCCCGCAGACGGTGTACACCGAGATCTTCCTGTGGGTGGAGGAAAAACTCGAGGGCAACCGCAACCAGCGCATGCGGCTGGACGCGGCGCCCTGGTCCTGGAACAAGCTGCGCCGCAAGGCGGGCAAGCACGCGGCCTGGCTGGCCATTGCGCTGTGGACGGGATTCACCTTTGTCGGCTATTTCACGCCCATCCGCACGCTGGCCGGCGACATCGCCAGCCTGGCGCTGGGCCCCTGGCAGACGTTCTGGATCCTCTTCTACGGCTTTGCCACCTGGGGCAACGCCGGCTTCATGCGCGAGCAGGTCTGCAAGTACATGTGCCCCTACGCGCGCTTCCAGAGCGCCATGTTCGACCGCGACACGCTCATCGTCACCTACGACGCCAGCCGCGGCGAGCCGCGCGGCAAGCGCTCCAGGCGCGTGGACCACAAGGCGCAGGGCCTGGGCGACTGCATAGACTGCACGCTGTGCGTGCAGGTCTGCCCCACCGGCATAGACATACGCGAGGGCCTGCAGTACGAGTGCATCAGCTGCGCCGCCTGCATAGACGCCTGCGACGACGTCATGGACAAGATGGGCTACCCGCGCGGGCTGATCCGCTACTCGACCGAGGCGGCGCTGGAGCACGGCTGGAACCGGCAGCAGATCCTGCGCCGGGTGCTGCGGCCGCGCGTTTTCCTCTACGGCACCATCCTCGTCGCGGTGGCTGCGGCGCTGGTGACCAGCCTGGTCGTTCGCACGCCGTTCAAGGTCGACATCATCCGCGACCGCGCCACGCTGGCGCGCATCGTCGCCGACGGCCACATCGAGAACGTGTATCGCCTGCAGGTCACCAACGCCACCGAGCGCACGCAGCAATTCAGCATCGAGGCCGACGGCCTGCCCGGCCTCATGCTGCTTGGAGACCGCGCGGTGACGCTGCCCGGCGAGCAGATGGGATCGGTCCCGGTCCAGCTGCAGCTGCCCCCCGGTGCCGCAGACGCGGGGTCGCATGCCATCCACTTTCACGTGACCTCGCCCGAGCTGGGCCAGGTTACCGAGAAGTCGGTCTTCATCGTGCCACGCTGAGCCGAACCGCCATGCAAACAGAAAGCCGTGAAACAACAAGCGCCTGGTGGCAGTCGCCCACCATGTGGCTGGTCGTGGGACTGACCGCGGCAGCCGTGCTGGCCAGCGCCCTGACGATCTGGCTGGCCACGCAGTCGCAAGACCTGATCGTGGACGATGCGGCGGATGCCGCCGGCGCGCTGGCGCCAGCCATGAAGGCGCGCAACGCGGTGACCGACCGCAACGCCGTGCTGGATCGCCAGCAAAAGGAGTGAGCCCAGACCCAGCAGTCGGTCGCTGCTTTGCGTTCATATCTATTTGTGATTAAAGGAAGAGCCATGCTTGCACACGCGCACCATTTTTGTGACCACGCTATGCGCCAGATCGCACAGCGCTGGACGCGCCATGCTGCGTTGCTCCGCCTTGCAGACAGTAGTCTGCCGCGTTGTCGCGTCTTGCCTGGCACGCCCATCGCAGCACGCTCAAACGCATCCAACCGCTGAATCTGGGCTGGACCATGCTTCGCCAAAAACTGATGTGGATCATCTGGCCCGCGTTCGTGGCGGCTGGCGTGCTGGAGATGATGACCTTTGCCGTGCTTGATCCGCTCACGCTGGCGCTGTTTGGCGAGCCCGTGAGCTGGTCGCGCCAGACCATCTACTCGGTCACTTTCCTGATCTACTGGCTGCTCTTTGCAGCGTGCAGCGCGGTGACACTGCTGCTGGCGCGCGCACCGGGAGAAGTCAACCGCGGCCTGCCGCATCCCGCCTCCGGCAGCGACTGACCCGGTCCGCTGCGCCGCAGCACGCAGTCAACTGCGGCGCTGCGGCAAAATCGGGGCCGCGGCAGAAAACCGCGGGCCTCGACTAAAATGCGCGCATGCTGCGCCTTCAAGAGGGGTCTCGGCCGACCGTCCCCTTCCCCGTCAACAACACCATCCGGCTGGCGTGCAGCGACTGCAGCCTGCGCGAGCACTGCCAGCCGCCGGACCTGTCTGCGGCGGACCTGGCGCGCATCGAGGCCACGATCTCCAGCAGCCGGCGCGTGGCACGCGGCAGCGCGCTGTTCCATGCCGGTGAAACCTTCGACGCGCTCTACGCGATCAAGTCCGGCTTCTTCAAGACCACGCTGACCACCGCCGACGGGCGCCAGCAGATCACCGGCTTTCACATGGGCGGCGACGTCGTGGGGCTGCACGGCATCGGCGCCGGCCACTACATCAACGATGCCATCGCGCTGGAAGACTCGCTGGCATGCCGCATGCCGTATGCACGAATCCAGGAGGTGGCTCAGCAGGTGCCCGCGCTGCAGGCGCACCTGCACCGCATCATGAGCCGGCAGATTGCCAGCCAGCACGGGGTGATGCTGCTGCTGGGCAACATGCGCGCCGAAGAGCGCGTGGCCGCGTTCCTGCTCAACCTGCTGCAGCGACTGGACGCGCGCGGCTATTCCAACACGGAACTGCAACTGCGCATGACGCGCGAGGAAATCGGAAGCTACCTCGGGCTCAAGCTGGAGACGGTGAGCCGCATCTTTTCCCGCTTTGCCGCAGACGAGCTGATCGAGGTCTCCAACCGCCACGTCCGCGTACTGGACATGGACGCGCTGCAGGCGCGCGTGCACCTGCCCGGCTGCGAGCCGCAGGCCTGACGGCAGCGGCGTCCGGCCCGCTCAGCCCAGCCCGAGGTAGATGATGCAGTAGGGAAACCAGATGTCCCTATCGGCCAGCAGGCCCATCTCCGCCACCGTGCAGCGCAGCACCTCGTGCTCGGCGTAGCCAGCGTTGATGACCAGGGCCAGCCGCGTCTCGCCCGGGTACAGCGCCTGCACCTTCTCTATCAGCCGCGGCAGGTCCAGGCCCATGCAGAACAGCACCCACGTGCCGGGATACGGCGCCTTGGCTTGCATGAGCGTGTCCAGGTCGCTCATCTGCAGCCGCTGCACCGCGTCGCCCAGGATGGGCTGCGCCAGCAGTGCGTTGGCGGCGTTGAAGCTGGATACGCCCGGCACCAGCTCCGGCTTGAGGTGGGCAAAGGCCTTGAGGTAGCCGCGGTAGGGGCTGAAGAGTCCCGTGTCACCGGACTCCAGCAGCACGATGCGCTTGCCGCCCGCGTCTGCGGCCTCCAGCTTCTGGCGCACCGCCACCTCCTGCCCTGCCGCTTCTTCCTCGCTCAACCAGCGCCGCGCCAGCTCGGTGAACAGCCCGTGGCCACCGTCCATGACTTCCTTGCCCCCCAATGCGTCGGCAAAGCGCTCGCGCTGACGCTCCGACGCAATGACCAGGTCGGCCTGCTGCAGGATGCGCCAGCCGCGCCGCGTGATGTTGTCGGCGTCACCGGCGCCTGCGTTGACGATGTGGAAGCTGCCCGGTGTTGCCATGGCTGCTCATTATGGCTGTGGATGATGTATCGAGCGGATCACGGGAACAGCCCTACGCTGATGCTGGCCGCCAACGTGTGCTGCAAATCGACCGGGCCCTGCATCGTCAGAAAACATGATCGGAGCGCTCAAGGCAGTGAAGCAGGACTCCTCAAAAGGTGGGCGTCTTTTTCTGCACGGCTCTGCCCACTACTGGTTTGGTCGGTCAACTTCCAAGACTACAAGAGGGTATCGTTTTTCTTTTGGTTGGCCTTGCGAATCAAACCACACGCACAGGGCCTCGCTTTCTTCTATCCATGCCACAGTCATTTGTGGCCCTCCACTTTTTAGAACCACCACATCACCAGCTTTAATTACGGCTCCCATCTCACACCCCTTTCGCGTTCCGCATAAAGCAAATACAATTTAATATCACACCTTAAATATAACAATCCCAAGAGCTTTCTAACGCCTCAGATCACCCGCTGACAGCGCGCAGCGAAACTGCGTGGATGGCAGTCGGGTGCAGAGCAATATTAGGTCTTCGATTCACGACGTCCCCTCCAATATAGTAGCGAGTTGCCGTTGGAGCAGTTCATCGCTTCTGGAAACATCCGACCGTGGGTTGATCGCCCATTGTGCTGTATGAACCAAGAGATTTCTTGATTCTGATGTTGACATAAACGAGAAACGGATGAGAGTTCCAATTATTTTTTTCTTTCTTCTTTCATACACTTCCTGCCATATGTGCGAATAATCTTCAATAAATCTTTCAATCATTCGGCCGGTTGATGCTATCAACTCATCATCATCTTCAGTGACCAATATTTTATCGCCTTTGTTTAATATTTTTGTTATATCTAAC
>JALOAS010000133.1 GCA_023228705.1 Ottowia sp.
GGCAGGCGCCCAGGTTGTGCGGATCGGTCACGCCGTCAAGCACCAGCAGCAGCGCCGGCTCGTCGAGCGCCTCGACCAGCTGCAGCAGCCCGAGCTGCTCTGGCAACGGCTGCACACGCGCCACGATACCCTGGTGGCCGCCGCTGCCCGCCAGCCCGTCCAGCCGCTGCCTGTCGGCCTCGATCAGGCGCAGCCCCGCCTCGCGCGCCCGGGCCGCAAACCGCTGCATGCGCGCGTCGCGCCGACCCCGGTCCACGTAGATCTCCACGATGGACGCGGGCGCGATCTTCAGCCGCACGCCAACGGCGTGAAAACCATACAGGAGGGACGTCATGGCGGCCATTATGCGCAGAACCCAGCGCGCTGCCGCCGCCCTGCGGCGCGGCGCGGGACGATAATCGGGCACACAGCCCCCATCAGAACCCCGTACCGCTGCCCGCCACGCCGGGCAGCGAAACCCCCGCCCCACGCCACCGTGAGCATCCACCGCATCGCCGCAGCCGACGTCCTGCACGCCCTCGGCGGCTACGACGCCATCATCGACGCACGCAGCGAGGCCGAATACGCGCAAGACCGGCTGCCTGGCGCCGCCAACTGGCCCAGCCTGCACGACGACGAGCGCGCGCGGGTGGGCACGCATTACAGGCAGGTCAGCCCCTTCGAGGCACGCAAGCTTGGCGCGGCGCTGGTCGCGCGCAACATTGCCGCGCACCTTGAGGCGCATGCGGACCAGATGCCGCGCGGCTGGAAGCCGCTGGTCTACTGCTGGCGCGGCGGCCAGCGCAGCCATGCACTGGCGACGGTGCTGGCGCAGATAGGCTACAGCGTGCACGTCCTGGACGGCGGCTACAAGGCGTTTCGCAAGGCCATGCTGGTGGACCTGCCGGCGCAGGCCGCGCGCCTGTCCTGGCGCGTGCTCTGTGGCCCCACCGGGTCGGGCAAGACACGGCTGCTGCACGCGCTGGCGCAAGCCGGCGCACAGGTGCTGGACCTGGAGGGGCTGGCGCACCATCGCGCGTCGGTGCTGGGCGCCATCCCCGGCGACGCGCAGCCCACGCAAAAGCACTTTGACATGCTGCTGTGGCAGGCCCTGCGCCAGTTCGACGAAGGCCGGCCCGTCTTTGTCGAGGCCGAGAGCAAGAAGGTGGGCAACCTGGCGCTGCCCGAGGCGCTGGTGGCCGCCATGCGCGCGGCGCCCTGCCTTCGGCTGGAGCTGGATCTTGCGCAGCGGGTGGCGCTGCTGCTGCAAGACTATGGCTACTTCACGCGGGACCCGGCGCATTTTCGCGAGCGGCTCGATGCGCTGCAGGGCCTGCGCGGGCACGCCACCGTGGCGCGCTGGAAGGAGCTGGTCGATCGGGGCGACTTTGCGGACGTGGTGCGCGAGCTGCTTGAAAAGCACTACGACCCCGGTTATGCCCGCTCGACCCGCCGCAATTTCAGCCAGTTTGCCACCGCCACCGAGCTGCGCTTGCACGAGGGCTCCCAAGCCGAAATGCAACGCGTTGCCGCGCAGCTGCTGCGCGCAAACTGAGCAAGGCAGCAGGTTCAGTGCGCATGCGCATGGCCATGCGCCAGCGCCATCCACAAGGCCCAGCCGGAGATCAGCACCAGCGCCAGCCCGGCCACGCGCATGCCCCAGCCGCCGTTGCCGCCAAAGCGTCCCAGCCGCAGCAGCAGCCACGGTCCCACGAACAGCACGACGCCGGAGCCCAGCGCAAACAGCGCCATGACCGCCGCGCCGCTGGCGACGCTGCCAGACAGCGCGGCAACCATCACCGCCGAGTACAGCAGGCCGCAAGGCAGCAGCGCCCAAGCCACGCCCAGCCCCAGCGGAGCCAGCAACCCCCTGGCCCGCACCCGCAGGCGCACCCAGGCCCAGACGCGGCGCGCGCCCGCGTCCAGCCACACCGGCTGGCGGCCGCGCATCAGCAGCATCAGCCCCAGCAGCAGCGCGGCCACGTGCACCATGGTCCACAGTGGCCGCAAGACCGGCGAGTGCACCGCCAGCCAGTCCAGCCCCTGCATGGACGCCGCGGCCAGCGCGCCCAGCGTCGCGTAGCCCGCCAGGCGCCCGCCCTGGAACACGAGCAGGGCCCGCGTGCCGCGCGGCTGCGCCGCCTGCCCGATCCCGGCACAGGCAGCGCCACACATGGCCAGGCAATGCGGGCTGCCCGCAATACCCATGAAAAGCGCAGTCAGCGCCAGTGAAATCTGCATGAAGGCAACAGGAGCATGGGCAAGGATTCCGGGCCGGCGATCCCGGCGGACGACGGCCTGTCACGCCGGCGCCATCGTGGCTGCCACGCCACGCCACGTGACGGTCGCGGCGCGGCGCGGCCAATCCGGCAATCTACGCCAGGGCAAGCGGGGCAACCTTGATCTGGATCAAGCCGTCCCCGGATGGCCTGCGTACAGTGGGCGCATGCCGCGCGCACAAGCCCTGCCTTCGCCCAGCTGGACCGCTCAGCCACCCCTGCCTGCGGATGCCGGCCCCTGCGAGCCGCAGCTGCTGGACGAACCGGACGAGTGGCAGGCGTTCAGCCGGCGCCTGGACGGCGCGGCAAGCGCCGATGCGCCGCTGTGGGAGTCCAGCGTTGCGCTCCAGGGCATGCATTGCGCCGCTTGCGCGGTCACCATAGAGCGGCTGCTGGGTGCCGTCCCCGGCGTGGTCGACGTCGCCGTGAGCGCCGCGGCGCAGCGCGCCCGCGTCGTCTGGGACGCACAGCGCACGCGACCGTCGCAATGGCTGCAGGCACTGCGCGGCAGCGCGTACCGGGCGCTGCCGCTGCACGACGCCGACGCCAGCGCGCTGCGCCGGCAGGACAGCCGCCGCATGGCCTGGCGCCTGGGCGTGGCCGGGCTGTGCATGATGCAGGTGATGATGTACGCGGTGCCCGGCTACATTGCCGGCGCCGACGGCATGGCGGCCGACACCCGCCAACTGCTGCGCTGGGCGCAATGGATGCTGGCGCTGCCGGTGCTGCTGTTTTCCTGCCAGCCTTTTTTTGCCGCCGCCTGGCGCGACCTCAAGCTGCGACGCATCAGCATGGACCTGCCGGTGGCGCTGGCCATGGGGATCACGTTCACGGTCAGCAGCGTGGGCACGTTCCAGCCTGACGGCGTCTTTGGCCACCAGGTTTATTTCGACTCGCTCACCATGTTTGCGTTCTTCCTGCTGGCCGGGCGCTGGCTGGAGCTGCGCCTGCGCGACCGCGCAGCCGGCGCACTGGAAGCGCTGATGCACCGGCTGCCGCAAGGCGTGCTGCGGCAGGATGCGCGCGGCCAGTGGCAACGCGTGGCGCTACGCCGCCTGCGCGTGGGCGACGTGGTGCGCGTGCTGCCGGGCGAGACCTTTCCGGCCGACGGCACGCTGCTGGCCGGCAGCACCACGGCAGACGAGGCGCTGCTGACCGGCGAGTCCCGGCCCGTGCGGCACGGCCCCGGGGACGCCGTGGTGGCCGGCAGCGGCAACCTGAGCGCCGCGGTCGACATGCGGGTCGGCGCGCTGGGCGGCACCACCCGCTACGCACAGATCGTGGCGCTGATGCAGCAGGCCGCAACCAGCAAGCCGGCGCTGGCGCGGCTGGTGGACCGCGCGGCCACGCCGTTCCTGGTCTTTGTGCTGGTGGCCGCCACGGCCGCCGCACTGCTCTGGTGGCGCATCGATCCCGCGCGTGCGCTCATGGTGGCGGTGGCCGTGCTGGTCATCACCTGCCCCTGCGCACTGTCGCTGGCCACGCCGGCGGCCATGCTGGCCAGCGCCGGCGCGCTGGCACGGCGCGGCCTGCTGGTGCGGCACCTGCAGGCGCTGGAGACGCTGGCCCGCGTTGATACCGTCGTGTTTGACAAGACCGGCACGCTCACGCAGGACGCCTTTGGCCTGGAGCGCGTGGCCGTGCGCGCCGGCGTCTCGCAGGCGCAGGCGCTGGCCTGGGCCGCCGCGCTGGCCCGGCACAGCCTGCACCCTGCCGCGCGCGCCATCGCCGCAGCCGCGTTGCAGCAGCAGGCAGCGGTGCCCGTCCCTGACGTGGGCGGCGCCACCGAAGAAGCCGGCCGCGGCGTGCGGGGGCAGCTGCTCGGTCCGGATTCGCAGGCGCGGGCGCTGCGGCTGGGGTCGGCCGCATTCTGCGGCACGGCCGCCACCCCGGCCGACGGCCCGGTCAGCCACCTGGCCGACGACAGCGGCTGGATCGCCAGCTTCTACCTGCAGGAGGCCGTGCGCCCGGACGCCCGCGCAAGCGTTGCCGCGCTGCAGCGCGCCGGCATTGCCGTGCACCTGATCTCGGGCGACCAGCCGCAGGCGGCACGGCACGTGGCGCAGCAGCTGGGCATCCGCAACGTGGCGGCTGCCTGCAGCCCGGACGACAAGCTGCAGCGCCTGCGCGCCCTGCAGCAGGCCGGCGCGTGCACGACCATGGTCGGCGACGGCCTCAACGACGGACCGGTGCTGGCGGCCGCGCACGTGTCCTTTGCCTTTGGCCAGGCGGTGCCGCTGGCGCAGGGCCAGTCGGACCTGGTCGTGCTCAACCAGCGGCTGGGCACCATCGTCGACGCGCTGGCGCAGTCGCGGCGCACGCTGCGCGTGGTGCGCCAGAACCTGCGCTGGGCGCTGACGTACAACGTGGCGGCCCTGCCGGTGGCGTTTTCCGGGCTCATGCCGGCCTGGCTTGCCGGGCTGGGAATGGCCGCCAGCTCGCTGGTCGTCGTCGGCAACGCGGCCCGCCTCAACCGTGATCAACCCGGAGCCAGCTGATGGACATCCTCTTTTTGCTCGTCCCCGTGTCGGTGCTGCTGGTCTTCATCATCCTGGGCGTGCTGGCCTGGGCCATACACCGCGGCCAGTTCGAGGACCTGGAGCGCGAGGGCGCGCGCATTTTCGAGAACGATTGACCCAGATCAAAGCCGGCCACCGGACTTTGGCCAATACTGGCGGGTTGATGAAAAAGCCCCCAACCAAGGACCTGCTCGCATGACCCCAGCTGGCGCACAAGGCGCAATCTACAACGACAAGGTGATCCGCCAGTTCAGCATCGCCACGGTGATCTGGGGCGTGATCGGCATGCTGGTCGGCGTGATCGCCGCCGCGCAGCTGACCTGGCCCGCGCTCAACCTGGGGCTGCCCTGGACCAGCTACGGGCGCCTGCGGCCGCTGCACACCAACGGCGTCATCTTTGCCTTTGGCGGCACCGCGCTCATAGGCACCTCGCTGTACGTGGTGCAGCGCACCTGCCAGGCGCGACTCATCAGCGACCGGCTGGCGGCGTTCGTGTTCTGGGGCTGGCAGCTGGCGCTGGTGGGCGCGGTCATCACGCTGCCGCTGGGCCTGACCACGAGCAAGGAATACGCCGAGCTGGAATGGCCCATAGACCTGCTCATCGCGGTGGTCTGGGTTGCCTACGCCATCCTATTCTTCGGAACCATCTCGCGGCGCAAGATGCGCCACATCTACGTCGCCAACTGGTTCTACGGCGCGTTCATCATTGCCATCGCGCTGCTGCACATAGGCAACAGCGCGGCGCTGCCGGTGGGCTGGATGAAGTCGTACCCGGTCTACGCCGGCGTGCAGGACGCCATGGTGCAGTGGTGGTACGGGCACAACGCGGTGGGCTTTTTGCTCACGGCCGGCTTCCTGGGCATGATGTACTACTACGTCCCCAAGCAGGCCGAGCGCCCCATCTACAGCTACCGGCTGTCCATCGTGCACTTCTGGGCGCTGATCTTCACGTACATGTGGGCCGGCCCGCACCACCTGCACTACACCGCGCTGCCCGACTGGGCGCAGTCAGTCGGCATGGTGTTCTCCATCATCCTGCTCGCGCCCAGCTGGGGCGGCATGCTCAACGGCATGATGACGCTGTCGGGCGCCTGGTACAAACTGCGCGACGACCCCATCCTGCGCTTCCTCATCGTCTCGCTCTCGTTCTACGGCATGTCCACCTTTGAAGGGTCCATGCTGTCGATCAAGACCGTCAACGCGCTCAGCCACTACACCGACTGGACCGTGGGCCACGTGCACTCCGGCGCGCTGGGCTGGGTCGGGTTCATCACCATGGGGTCGCTCTACTACATGATCCCGCGCCTGTACGGCCGCACGCAGATGTATTCCAAGCGCGCCATAGAGCTGCACTTCTGGATCGCGACCATCGGCATCGTGCTCTACCTGGCCTCCATGTGGATCGCCGGCGTCATGCAGGGGCTGATGTGGCGCGCAGTCAACGACGATGGCACGCTGACCTACACCTTTGTTGAGTCGGTCAAGGCCACGTACCCCTACTACGCCGTGCGCTTCCTGGGCGGCCTCATGTACTTCGCCGGCATGGTCATCATGCTCTGGAACACCTACAAGACCGCCACCAGCGGCCAGGTGCAGCCGGTGCGCATCCCGGCGCTGGCCCCGCAGCAGGCCTGAGAGCTTGAGAAAGAATCCCTCATGCCCGCTTTGACCGCCCAAACCCGCCCACTCCGCGTTGCAAATGCTCGCCATGGCACGGGCCATGCCTGCGCTTTGCGTCTTGATTGGACGGGCTTTGGC
>JALOAS010000134.1 GCA_023228705.1 Ottowia sp.
ACGAGCACGAACTTCATCGCCATTGCCTACCTGCGCATGTCCAAACTCAAGCATTTACCACAAAATCCACTTTGGCCGGCCGTGCGGTGAGCAAAGTGTCGCTTTCCACACGAAACGACATGGAGCCTGCGGCAACGCCTGAGATAAGCACCTGCAGCGACCGGTCCCATCATGCCGCGTCTTCAATGTTGGCCAGCGGTGCCTGCAGCGTGCAGCCTCTGAGTCTGCTGGCGGCAAATGCCAGGCGCACGCTGCCGTTCAAATCCTGCGCCAGTCCGCACGGTCAAGAAGACAAAACCGTGCGTTCAGCAGTTGCATGCGCCCCACCCTGTCAATCCTGGCCCGTCACGTCATGGCGTGATCGACGCAGCGCAGGCTGCCCGATACGACTCCGGGCGACGTCCAGCACGGCAGCTACAAAAGATAGCGGAGCACCAGCTGCGTTGCCTCGTCGACCAAGGCATCGAGCGCGTCGTCCGACAGCACGTCCGGACGATGCACGACCGCGGTGTGCGTGATTCCCTCGATTGACGTGACGCAGACGAAGGCCGCCAGTGCCGTGTCCACGGGCCGCAGCTCCTCGCGGTGGCGGTCGAGGAAGGCCTGGAACAGGGCATGCGCTTCGGCATTGAACGCCTCCAGGTTCGGCGCGCCCGCCAGGTGCGGCGTATGCTCGGCCAGGACGCGGTGCAACTGTGGGTTGACACGGTGTCCGTCTACTGCCGCCGCCACCAGCCTGCGCACGGCTGGCTTGATCGGCAATGTCTCAACGTCGGCCATGGCACGCCGCACGACCCGCATGATCTCGCGTCGGTGACGCTCGATGACGGCAACAACAAGTGCCTCCTTGGATGGGAAGTACTGGTAGAGCGAGCCAATGCTCACGCCAGCCACCTCGGCGATCCGGTTGGTGCTCGCCTGGTCGTAGCCGTCGCGCACCAAAACGCGAGCAGTTGCCTCAACCAGCGCAGCCACCGTTGCGCGTGATCGGGCCTGCGAGGCGTGCTTCCTGGGTTTGATCCGAGCATTGCGCGCCATGGCAGCCATTCAAAATACGAGTAGATGAAATGAGTGTTTACTCGTATTATAAATGCATGAAAAAAAATCGCTGCACGGGAATCCGGATCCGGCGAAGTCGATCCGATACGTTCCGGATTGTGCGCGGCGCAGAATTTTCCACGCCGGCACGCACCCACGCGTGGCGGTGGCGAACGGAGCAAACTTGAGGAGAAAGCGTTATGGCACATCGCATCATCACAAAACAGGAATGAACCTGACCCAAGTCTTTGTTCACCTGTCCGAAGATGGCGGCGCCCGAAGTCTTGCAGCAGGTGCGGAGTTATTGAATCAGGCGAAGCAAGGCAAGGAACGGCAACAAGGGCATGTGCTGGGCGCCTTGCATGCAAGCGCCGGCTCATCGCACTGGGAAAGGCACCCGGACGGCGACTAAATCCTCATTCTTCTGTCCGGCAGCATGGACGTGATTCTTTGCGAGCCCGACGCCGAGCGCGTCGTCCCGCTGCGCAGGCGTGGCGGTTGCATCGTGCCGCGCGGCACCTGGCGCCAGCAGCTTGTCCGCGAGCCCAGCGAATTCATCTTCATCACGCCGGGCAGGGGCACACAAGTGCGACCCGCTTGATGTCGTATCGGCGCCGTGTCGGCTTGGCGCGCGCTGCTGCCCCAACGTGACCGCCGATTGCCCACGGCCGGCAGCAGCCAGCTCACCGCACCCGGGCCGCGCCCACCCTTCCCCGAGACCCAATGAAAGGACCCGCTCATGAAAGACGAACAATCTCCGCGGCCAACAAGACCCTGTTGCGCCGCTTCTACAAGGAAGTCCACGCTGACTGGAACATGGCACTGGCCGACGAGCTGCTCTCGCCAGGCTTCGTCTCGCACGATTGGCCGGCGGGCGGGCCCGTCGGGCCGGCCGTTTTCCCCGAACGGGACCACAATACACGCTGGCCAAAACTTCTGACGGAGTCATGATCCCGGTATTCCCCCCGAAGCCTCCCCTGAGTCAAGCCCTCGGCCTGCTCCGGTACGGAGGATCGGGGCGGCTGCGGCAGATGATGGCTGCCCTGGCGCTGACGGCGCTCGCGGCCCCCGTGCTGGCCTCGCCCTCCTCTCCTGCCACGCCACCGCCCTCCGCCTGCAAGCCCGAGCAGCAGCTGCACTGGCGCGGCGGCAGCTTCCGGTTCGAGAACGACCTGATCGCGGGCACCGACCGCAACTACACCAATGGCGTGGCGCTGACGCTGGTATCGCACGACATTCCGGGCCGGCTGCAGCCACAGTGCCTGCCGCGGCTGCTCGGGCTCTACGCCGGCTTGCTCGGGCGCCTGAACCCGGGGTTCTGGGACCGCGCCGGTGGCGAGGCGGTGGCGCAAAACGTGGTGTTGCGCGTTGGCCAGGCAATGTACACGCCGGAAAACAGGAGCCGCACCGACCTGATCGTTGACGACCGGCCGTACGCCGGCCTGCTCTATGTCGGGATGGCCTGGAATCGCCGTGCACATCCGCAAGGCGCCCGCCATGAAAAGCTCGATACGCGCGAGCTGACGCTGGGAATCATCGGCCCCGCGTCGCTGGCGCGACAGTCGCAGAACCTGATTCACGACCTGCGCGGGATAGACCGCTTCCGCGGCTGGGACAACCAGTTGCGGGGCGAGCCGGCATTCCAGTTCGTGCTGGAGCGCAAGCTCAAGCCGTACGTGGAAGGCGCGATCCGGCCGGGCTGGAGCAGCGACGCCATCGCCGCGTACGGGCTGCGTCTGGGCAACATAGAAACCGCAGCCAGCGCCGGCTTGGAGCTGCGCGCGGGCTGGAATATTCCCAACGACTTTGGCAGCTATCCGATCCGGCCCGGCGCGGAGAACCGGCCGCCGTCGGCCACGGTGGCCCCGCGCGGCGCGCAGCAGCCGGCTACCGCCGCGCCCCGGGCCGGCGTGCATGCCTTTGCCAACCTGGAAGTCAAGGCCGTGGCCTGGGATTTTTCACTGGACGGCAACCTGTTCCGCAGCAGCCACAGCGTGCGCCGCCAACCGTGGGTGGCCCAGGCCGCGGTGGGACTGAGTGCGCAGTGGCCGCTTGCCAACCATCGCCTGCGGCTGGCACTGATGCGGGTCTGGCGCACGCGTGAGTTTGCCGGACAGCACGGGCACCACGCGTTTGGCTCCATCTCGCTGAGCATGGATTTTTAAGGCGTCGCGCCCGGCGGGACAAACCGGACACTCGGCCCGCAAGAGACCTCTGTCCGCACCGCTGGGCAAAACGCGGACTGGTCCACCCGAAGCGGCACCGTGCTCCGCGGGCCATCAGAACCTCCAGCGCTACGGAAGACCGTGCCGCACTGGCCGAGCGGGCGTCGGGAATCGCCATCCACGTCGGGCCGCGCGCGCCAGTCCCACTCGAGCCCACCCGCTTGTGCAGGATTCATCTCCAGCAGCCGGCAACCGCCAGGCCCGTCGATAGTCAGACCGAACTAGGCGTTGGCATCGTCCCTAGTTCTTTAGATTCCCGACCAACCTACTAGGGGACGATAGGCAAAAACAATTTATTCAGGCACCATGAACGCTCCACGCAGGAAGAAACGCGCCATGAATTTGCATTCAGACCCAAGCACGCCCTCGCCACCCATAGACCGCCGCGCCTGGTCGGTGCTGGCGGTCAGCACGTTGGCTTTCACCGTCTGCTTCATGGTCTGGATGATGTTTGGCGTGGTCGGCATCCCGATCAAGGAGATGCTGGACCTCAACGCCACCCAGTTCGGCCTGCTGACCGCCATGCCGGTGCTGAGCGGCTCGCTGATTCGGGTGCCACTGGGAATCTGGACCGACAAGTTCGGCGGGCGCATCGTCATGATGGTGCTGCTGGTCATTACGGTGCCGGCGATCTGGGCCATAAGCTGGGCCACGGCGTACTGGCAGTTCCTGCTGATCGGCTTGCTGCTGGGGCTGGCGGGCGGCTCGTTCTCGGTGGGCACGCCCTATGTCGCGCACTGGTTTCCCAAGCACCGCCAGGGCATGGCGATGGGCGTTTTTGGCGCCGGCAACTCCGGGGCGGCAGTCAACCAATTCATCGCGCCGGCGCTGATCGTCGCCTTTAGCTGGACCGCCGTGCCGCACGTGTACGCAGCCATCATGCTGGGCACGGCGATTTTGTTCTGGCTGTTCAGCTACAGCGACCCGGCGCACAAGGTGCCGAGCGACACGCGCTTTGTCGATCAGCTCAAGGTGCTGAAAGACCCCAATGTCATCAAGTACTGCCAGTACTACAGCATCGTCTTTGGCGGCTACGTGGCGCTGGCGCTGTGGATGGTTCAGTACTACGTCGGCGAGTATGGCCTGGACATCCGCGTGGCGGCGCTGCTGGCGGCGGCGTTCTCGCTGCCCGGCGGCGTGCTGCGCGCCATTGGCGGCGCCATGTCGGACAAATACGGGGCGCACAAGGTGACCTGGTGGGTCATGTGGGTGAGCTGGATCTGCCTGTTCATCCTCAGCTATCCGCAAACCGAGTTCACCATCCAGACCATCGACGGCGCACGCTCCTTTCACTTCGGCCTCAACGTCTACGTGTTTACCTTGCTGATGTTCGTGCTCGGCATCGCGTGGGCCTTCGGCAAGGCCAGCGTGTTCAAGTACATCAGCAACGACTACAGCGACAACATGGGCACCGTCAGCGGCATCGTCGGGCTGGCCGGTGGCCTGGGCGGCTTTGTGCTGCCCGTCATGTTCGGCGGCCTGATGGATCTCACCGGCATACGCTCCAGCGCCTTCATGCTCATGTATGGCGTCGTCTGGGTGTCGCTGATCTGGATGTACTTCACCGAGGTGCGCACAGTGGACGTGATTCATGTGTCTGACGGATTTGCCGCCAAGCGTCGGACTCCTGCTCCCAGCGGAGAACGCGGATGACAACAACCTCCAAGGCGGCGACGCCGCGCGGCCACGTGCTGCAGATCTGGACGCCCGAGGACAAGGCCTTCTGGGAGCGCGAAGGCGAAGCCATTGCCCGCATCAACCTGTGGATATCGGTGCCCGCGCTCTTCCTGGCCTTCGTCGTCTGGCAATTGTGGAGCGTGATCGCCGTCAACCTGCCGGCGCTGGGCTTCCAGTACAGCACCGACCAGCTCTTCCTGCTGGCGGCTGCCCCTGCGCTGTCCGGTGCCACGCTGCGTATCTTCTATTCCTTCATGGTGCCCATTTTCGGTGGCCGGCGCTGGACCGCCATGGTCACCGCCTCGCTGCTGATCCCGGCGCTGGGCATAGGCTTTGCCGTACAAGACAACGCAACGCCGTATTGGGTCATGCTGACGCTGGCGCTGCTGTGCGGCTTTGGTGGCGGCAACTTCAGCTCCAGCATGTCCAACATCAGCTATTTCTTTCCCAAGGAGCGCAAGGGCTCGGCGCTGGGCGTCAATGCCGGCCTGGGCAATTTGGGCGTGTCGGTGGTGCAGTTCATGAGCCCGCTGGTGATCACGGCCGGCGTCTTTGGCATCTTTGGCGGCCAGCCACAGCTCATCGTCGGCCCCGATGGCGAGCAGATGCAAATCTGGGCGCAAAACGCGGCCTTCATCTGGGTGCCCTGGATAGCAATTGCCGCCCTGGCCGCCTGGTTCGGCATGCACGACATTGCCGACGCCAGGGCCAGCTTTCGCGAGCAGGCCGCCATTTTCCGCAACAAGCACAACTGGATCATGTGCTTCCTGTATCTGGGCACCTTTGGCTCGTTCATCGGCTTTTCAGCCGGTTTTCCGCTGCTCACCAAGGGCCTGTTCCCGGCCGTCAACCCGCTGGCCTATGCCTGGCTGGGGCCGCTCGTGGGCGCGCTCACGCGACCCTTCGGCGGCTGGCTTGCGGATCGCCTGGGTGGCGCCAGGGTCACATTCTGGAACTTCATTGCCATGGCGCTGGCGGTGCTGGGCGTGCTGCTTTTCCTGCCGCACGGCGCCAATACCTATGCGATGCCGTTCGGACCATCCGGCGGCAGCTTTGCCGGCTTCTTCTTGATGTTCATGGTACTGTTTTGCACCACGGGCATTGGCAACGGCTCGACTTTCCGCATGATTCCGGTCATTTTTCTAAACCAGAAACTGGCCTCCGTGGCCTCCGGCGACAAGGCGGCCGAGGCGCGAGCCATTCGCGACGGCAACACCGAGGGCGCCGCTGCCCTTGGCTTTGCCGCCGCACTGGGCGCCTACGGCGGCTTCTTCATCCCCAAGAGCTTTGGCTCGTCAATCGCCGCCACGGGCGGGCCCGAACTGGCCCTGTGGCTGTTTTCCCTTTTCTACCTCATCTCGGTCGCGGTGACCTGGTGGTACTACGCGCGCAAGCAGGCAGAAATGCCGTGCTGACTGCCGATACCCAGATGTTTTGGCTCTATGCCGTTTCGTGTGGAAAGCGACACCTTGCTCACCGCACTGCTGGTTGAAGTGGGTTTTGTGGCAGGTGCTTGAGCTTGGACATGCGCAGGTAGGCAATGGCGATGAAGTTCGTGCTTGT
>JALOAS010000135.1 GCA_023228705.1 Ottowia sp.
CGGCTGCCCGCCGGGAATGGCATTGTCCGAGGCCGACATCCAGATGGAGCTGGACCGGCGCCGCCCGGGAACGAGCAAGTTCGTGACCCAGCGCAACGAGCCGGATGCGGTGGAGATCCTGAGCGGTGTGTACGAAGGCCGGACGACCGGCACGCCGATCGCGCTGCTGATCCGCAATACCGACCAGCGCAGCAAGGACTACGGCAACATCCTGCAGACCTTCCGCCCTGGCCATGCCGACTACGCCTACTGGCAGAAATACGGCATCCGCGACCCGCGCGGCGGCGGCCGTTCCTCGGCCCGGTTGACGGCACCCACGGTGGCGGCAGGCGCCGTGGCCCGCAAGTGGCTCAAGGAGAAATTCGGCACCGAGTTCCGCGGCTGCATGGCGCAGATCGGCGAGGTGGCCATCCCCTTCGAAAGCTGGGCGCACGTGCCGGACAACCCCTTCTTCGCCCCGGTGGCCGACGTCTCGGCGCTGGAGGCCTACATGAACGAGCTGCGCAAGAGCGGCGATTCGTGCGGCGCCCGGCTGCGCGTCACGGCGACGAACATGCCGGCGGGCCTGGGCCAGCCGCTGTACGACAAACTCGATGCCGATATCGCCTGGGCGATGATGGGCCTGAACGCCGTCAAGGGCGTGGAGATCGGCGCCGGCTTCGCGGCCGTGGCCGACAAGGGCAGCACGCACGGCGACGCGCTCACGCCGGGCGGCTTCCAGGGCAACAAGGCCGGCGGCGTGCTCGGCGGCATCAGCACCGGACAGGACCTGGAGGTCAGCATCGCCATCAAGCCCACCAGCTCCATCCTGATCCCGCGCGAGAGCATCGACACCGCCGGCCAGCCGACCGAGGTCATCACCAAGGGCCGCCACGACCCCTGCGTGGGCATCCGCGCCACGCCGATTGCCGAGGCGCTGCTGGCGCTGGTGGTGATGGACCACGCGCTGCGCCACCGCGCGCAGTGCGGTGACGTGCGGACGGGCACGCCCGACATCGCGGCCGCGGGCCGGGGCTGATGGCCGGCGAGCCGGGCGCGGCCCGCGCACGGGGCCTGGGGCGCATCGCGTGGAAGGTGCTGCGCTACCTGCTGATCGCCCTGCTGGCGCTGCCCGTGGTGTTCGCGGCGCTGTTCCTGGCGATCCAGGAGGCCAGCGAACGCCAATGGCTGGGCCGCGCGCCTGAACACCCGGCCATCGACGTGCGCTCCGACCGGCCGCACGCCGTGCAATTGCTGGACGCGGGCTTCGACTCGCTGGCCGAGCGGCTGCGGTTGATCGATGGCGCCGAGCGGACGATCGAGCTGGAGTTCTTCATCTACGAACTGGACGAGGCCAGCCGCCTAGTGACGCAGGCGCTGGCGCGCAAGGCTGCCGAGGGCGTGAAGGTGCGTCTGTTGGTGGACTTCGCGCTGCCGGTGTTCAAGCTGGCGCCGGCCTACGTGCGCGCCCTGCGCGAGGCGGGCGTGGAGGTGCGCTACTACAACACCAAGGGGCTGGAGCGCTTTTTCGCCATGCAGCACCGCACGCACCGCAAGCTGCTGGTGGCTGACCGCGAGCGCGCCATCGTCGGCGGGCGCAACATCGGCAACGACTACTTCGACCTGTCCACGCACTACAACTTCCTCGACAGCGACTTGCTGATCGATGGCCCGGTGGCCGCGTCGATCGCCGACAGCTTCGACCTGTACTGGGCGTCGGACTGGGTGACCGACCCCGGCGTTCTGGGCCAGGCCGCCAAGGCCCTGACCGACGACCGCCTGCTCGGGCCGCTGGACGCGCAGGAGACCGCGCTCATGGCCACGCTGCGCGGGCACCGCTCGGCCCTGCCGCCTTCCACCTGCACCGACCTGCAATTCGTGACCGACTACCCCGGCTCCGGCGTGGAGCGGCGCCGGGTCTACCCGACCATCGCGCGGCTGGTGGACGAAGCCCGGCGCGAGGTGCTGGTCGAAAGCCCCTACCTGGTGCTGCGCGGCGATGGCATCGCGCTGATGCGGCGCTTCACGCAGCAGGGCGTGCAACTGACCTTTCTGACCAACACGCTGCACTCCACCGACGCCTTCTACACCGTGGCCTCGCTGGCCGATTCGCTCGGGCGCCTGGCCGTGCCGGGCGTGCAGGTCTGGGGCTACCAGGGCGCGCCGCTGCCATCGGCGCTGGCCAAGGGCCGGCCGCCGGCCTCGCAGCGCTGGGGCGTGCACGCCAAGCGCGCGGTGATCGACGAGGGCACCGTCATCATCGGCACCTACAACATGGACCCGCGCTCGGCCAACCTCAACTCGGAACTGATCGTGGTCTGCCGAGGCGACGCCACCCTGGCCGCGCAGGTGCGCCAGAGCATCCAGGCCCGGCTGGCGCAGTCGGTGCCTATCGTCGGCGCCGAACGCGCCGGCGGCTACGAGGCCCTGGTCGAGGGCGCCGACGGCGCGAGCATCCTGAAGATGAAACTGGTCACGCCGTTGGCGAGCTGGCTGGATTTTTTGCTGTGAGCGGCTGGCCCTGATCGGGCTTGTTTAATCCACCACCGGGTAGCACGCATCGCCCCAGAGCGTGCCGGGGTGCTCCATCATCAGTTCGATGACCAGCGGCACGAGCTTGCCCATCAGCCTGGCGCAGTCGCGCAACTGCTCGCGGTTGACGGTGCCGTTCCAGGTGGCGCCGCCGTGCATCAGTTGATTGCGCAACGTGTAGAGGCGGTTGAAGACCACGCCCAGCAGCAGGGGCGTGTCGCCGCTGGCCAGGGCGGCGTGGGCGAGCTGCTTGCCACGGGCAAAGCGGGCCTGCCAGTCGGCTTCGCTGATCTTGCCGTTGCGGCTGTCCCAGAAGCTCTGGAACACGTAGGGGTTGTCGAGCAGGGTGCGGATGCTGCCCGAGAACTCGTTCCACACCAGGGCGTCGATGCGCTTGGCGGCGAGGTCGAGGTCGCACAGCTTTTGCAGGAAGGCCTTGAAGGTTTCCTGCTCCGAAAGGCGGTGGCTGTCGTCGATCTCGGTGGCGTAGGCGGCGTTGAAGGCGATCCACAGGAAGATGAACTTGCCGTCGAGATCGTCGGCCTGCTCGGCGCGGTGCAGCCAGCTCAGGGCCCGGTGGATGCGCAGGCGCAGGTTCTCGGGCTCGACGTCGCGGCGCAGGCGGTGGCGTTGCTTGAGGGTGTTATGGTCCATGCCTGATGATAGGCTTGCTGGCCGAGATGAATGGAAACAGCGTGGAGGCCAGCAGGATGGAAAATTCGCAAGAAATGGCAGTCGACCCGACGGATATCGCTATCAACCAAGGGGAGGGCGGTGCGGTGGAGGTGCGGCTGGGGCGAGAGAGCGTCTGGCTCAACCAGGAGCAGACGGCGCAGCTTTTCGGGCGTGAGCGCTCCGTGATCGGCAAGCATGTGCGCAATGTGTTTGCCGATGGAGAACTGGATGAAGAAAGCAATGTGCAAAATTTGCACATCGCCGGTTCCGATAAGCT
This sequence comes from Ottowia sp., assembly GCA_023228705.1. Taxonomy (GTDB): domain Bacteria; phylum Pseudomonadota; class Gammaproteobacteria; order Burkholderiales; family Burkholderiaceae_C; genus Ottowia. The sequence goes on from JALOAS010000135.1 coordinate 3,464, forward strand.
CGTCAGGTTCTATCACCTGGATGTCATCATATCGGTAGGTTATCGGGTGAAGTCTTTGCAAGGCACCCGTTTTCGCCAATGGGCCACCTCCGTGCTGCGCCAGCACCTGACGCAAGGCTACACCCTGAACCGCCAGCGGCTGGAGGCCAATGCCCGCGAGCTGAAAACGGCCTTGCGGTTGGTGCACAAGCTGGCGCAAAGCCCCGAATTGCCGCAGGACGCAGGGCGGGGCCTGCTGGACGTAGTCACGCGCTATGTCCGCACCTTCTTGCTGCTGCAGCGCTACGACGAAGGCTTGCTGACCGATCCACCCCAGCAATCCGGCGGCACGCTGCCCACCGTTGACGAGGCGCGCGGCGTGCTGGGCCAACTCAAGGCCGACCTGAGATGCACCGGGGCGAGGCGATCGACCTGTTCGCCCGCGAGCGCGGCGATGGGCTGCCGGCCCTGCTGGGCAATCTGGACCAGTCGGTGTTCGGCGAACCGGCCTACCCATCGGTGGAGGCCAAGGCCGCGCATCTGCTGTATTTCGTGATCAAGAACCATCCGTTCTCGGATGGCAACAAGCGCAGTGGGGCGTTCCTGTTCGTGGATTTTCTGGCCCGCAACGGACGCTTGTTGGATGCGCAAGGCCTGCCCGTGATCAACGACATCGGCCTGGCGGCGCTGGCGCTGCTGGTGGCGGAGTCAGCGCCGGATCAGAAGGAAACGCTGATCCGCCTCATCATGAACATGCTGTCCCACTCGCCGGCACAGGAGTGATTCATTCGTCAGCGGGCGGCAACGCTTGCTGGGTGATCAGCTTCCAATGGCCCGCCTCATCGGCCCGCAAGGTGAAGCGCTCGGGCACGGATGGGCAGCAGTTGGGATCGCCGTCGCCCTGCAGCAGCCCTTCAAGCTCCAGTTCATCCGGCCCATGGCGCACGATCCGCTCGACCGCGCGAACGGGCGATTCGAAGTCGATGGCTGGCGAGGACCGCAGGGCGTCCACGTAGTAGTCGCGCTGCTCCATGCCGCGGCCGTGCACGATGGCGATGTTGGTCATGGTGGTGCCCGAGCCGCCCTGGCACCCGACATCGCCGGTCCAGAGGACGGCGAAGCGGGGGCCATATCCGGCCGCTTCATCCGATGGATCGCCAGCCAGCAGGACGACCTCGTCCGGGGTGATGGCCTGCACCTCGCAGGCAATGCCCTGGGCGTAGCGCGCGGCCGCCTCGATCACCGCGTTGACCTCCTGCGCCTGGGCATTCCGGTCAGTCTGGCTGGGAACGTTGTCGATGGCCGGCGCCGTAGGTTCATGAGCGGCTGCTGATGAGGCGCCGTTTTGCGGTGTGTCTGTGGTGAAAATCGTGATCGCGAGCCAGATCACGAAGCCCAGCACAGCCAGTTTGAGCGCGATCGCGGCCACGAAGATGACCAGTTGGACCAGGACAACGAGGGGCGCAACCACTCCGATGATCAGCGCCACCACCGTGACCAGTACATAGATGAGGACGGCCCCTATGCCGCCCACGCCGGTGCCGACATCCAGCGCTCGCAGGTACACGTCCCAGATGAAGGACCAATAGGCCGTCAGCGCGTCCATGGGGCGAGCTTTTTGTGGGCGCCATTCGATACCTCCGGGGTCGCCATCGCCTCAAAGAACGCACTGGCCCGCATCGGCAGGTGCACGGTGCGGGGCGTGCGCAGGAGCTTCACGTCGGGGTTGACGCGCACCAGCGACCAGCCTTCGTGGACCCGGCCTTCGGAGAAGGCGCGCACCGTGGGAATAGCCGTGCCGGCGCCGATTTCCAGCACCACGCCGGCGCGGGGCAGGGCCTGCCGCCATGCCTTGAGCGCGTCGGCCTGGGCCTGGGTGCGGTGGTCGAGCCAGTGCAGGTCGTCGAACATCACGATGTTGGGCCGGGCGAGGGCGCCGCAGCGGGGGCAGCGCGGCAAGGGGCCGAGCAGGCGGCAGCGGGCTTCGTCCACCGGGGGGGCGAAGCCATGGGCGGGCCAGATCAGGTCGCTGCAGGGGCGCACGCATTGTAGGAAGTGCAGCGAACCATGGCATTCCTGGATGGGGCCATCGTCCTGGTGGAAGCCGGCTTTCTGGAACTGGCCGTCGATGTTGCTGGTGAACACCGCCCAGCCTTGCGGTTTGGCCTGACCCCAGCGGTGCATGTGCGCGAAGCCGGGGTTGGGCTGCGTGGCGCGGTACTGCCGCAGCCGGTGCCCATAGAAGCCCCAGGCCAGCTCGGGCTGGCGCAGTAGCGTGGCCGGCGTGGCCACCTCGCGAAGATTCAGGCCGGCCGCCGCCAGCCCGGGGTAGTGCCGCCAGAAGCCCTGCGGCCCCCGGAAATCGGGCAGGCCCGATGCCACCCCCAACCCCGCCCCGGCGGCGATCAGCAGCGCGTCGGCATCGTGGATCAGGCGGAACGCATGGGTTAGCAGGGCGGTGGGTGTGGCGTCGGGCGACATGGCTTCGTTCACCTTCATGAAACCGTGTTGAACAGGGCTTCATGTTCCGCTTTGGTGCGACGGTATGTGTCGCAGCGCTCACGCATTCGAGGTGGTCGAACCATCCATCCAGACGGGCAAATGGAAGCAGCGAAAATCCTGCGGCCCCGCTTCGGGGCTCTCGTGAGGCTTCACCAGGTCGGCACTTGTCGAGCCGTCGGCGGTGCTCACCATCTGGATGTGCCGGGCCGGGAACAGGCTGGCGTTGCACCAGTCCAGAAATGCCTCGTACTGGTGCTGAGCCCGCAAAGCACGCAAGCTGGGGAAAAGCGGAGCCGGCCCTTGCGCGCTCGTCGCCAAGAAGCGTATGCACCCGGCGCAGCCATGGCGCCCGTCCGCCGTGCGGACCGCGTGCAGGTCCAGATCGAACAGGCGGTCGAACCGGTGCCCTTGCCATGCGACATCGACCCCGATGTTCCAGGGCCGGACACGGATGCCGAGCAAGGGGTTCAGCCCGTCGATGCACACCTGCACGTGGCGCAGCGTCAGGCGGACGCGGATGGCTCGCTGGGTATCAAAG